>CAJXZI010000095.1 GCA_913063005.1 uncultured Halieaceae bacterium
CGCGCCCCTTCGCTGCCGACAGGAAAATCTCCATCTGCTCGCGCACAGGCTGCTGACCTACATAGTCTTCCAGAGTTTTCGGACGCACCGCTCGATCGAGCGCTGTTTCACCACTGGACGGAAGGGTTGATATGCGAGAGGCTGGGCCGATCAATCGCATCAATCACCAGCTCTCCGAGCTGTCCTCTGACGTTGCTGTGGTTGAGGCGTTTTCGCACTCGATTGTCTTCAAGACCGATGACGGGCTTGTGACCTTTGACACATCGAATGAGCACGGCGGTACAAAGTGCGTCCACGCTATTCAATCCTGGACGCAGGATCCTTTTAATACGGTTGTTTTTACCCACGGACACATCGATCACGTCGGTGGTTGTGGCGCCTTTTGTGCGGCTTATGAGGGCCGTAAGCCTACCATTGTCGGACACGAGAACGTCGCCGCGCGCTTTGATCGATATCGAATGACCAATGGCTACAATCATGTGATCAATGAGCGCCAGTTTGGTCAGTTCAAGCGACGGGGCTACGATCTCGCGGGTCAGTCACACTTTTTGCCACTTGCCACTCCCGCACCTGACATTACCTACAGCAACGATCTCGCCATGAACGTGGGTGGGCTCGACATTCAGCTCAATCACGCGAAGGGTGAAACTGACGACCACACATGGGCCTGGATTCCTAAGCACAAGGCGATCTGTGCAGGTGACTTCTTTATTTGGGCCTTTCCAAACGCGGGTAATCCACAGAAAGCCCAGCGCTATCCAAAGGAGTGGGCAGCTGCATTACGCGATATGGCGTCACGCGATGCAGAGTTATTTCTCCCCGCCCATGGACTTCCCATCTCTGGAAAGGAACGCATAAAACAAGTGCTGAATGAAGTGGCAACGGTACTTGAGACCATGGTCAGTCAAACACTTGATTTAATGAATCAGGGCGCTTCGCTGAACGACATTATCCACGCAGTCAAGGTATCACCAGACCTATTGGCTAAGCCCTATTTGGGACCCACATACGACGAGCCAGAATTTGTCGTGAGAAATATCTGGCGCTTATACGGTGGATGGTACGAGGGCAACCCAGCGCAGCTCAAGCCTGCTCGCGATACTGCTGTGGCGGCTGAACTCGCCAAGCTTTCGGGGGGAGCGCTAAAGCTCGCTGAGCGGGCTCGCGAATTGGCAGATACGGACGCGAGGCTTGCTTGCCATCTGGCTGAATTTGCAGCACAGGCTGAGCCTGATAACAAAGCTGTTCATCATCTTCGAGCCGAGGTGTACCAGAAGCGTCGAGAGGGAGAGACCTCGCTCATGGCGAAAGGGATTTTTGGGGCCGCGGCTAATCAGTCAAAACAACAATGTGAGTAACATCACCCCTTGCTGGGTGCGGTAGGTATCTGTCGACGCCATGCGCCGCCCTTCATCGACGCGGTCACGATGGCCGTATAGGCGAACATGCCGCCAACTGCACCGATAAATACCCCGGTCATGCCAAGGTCCATAGGGCCCAACAAGAAAAAGGCTAAACTGATTGCAACCACAGGACGTGCAATCAGCGCCGCCAACGGTCCCCGCATCGCACCGGCACCTTGTGAGGCAAAGTAGAGCGCCCAGCCAACACCGTGGATAGCGAGGCAGGGGCCGACAATCTGGATAAAGCCCTTAGCTGTCTCATAGACCATCGGGTCGTCGGTAAAGATGGGGATCCAATGGTGTGGAAATACCGCCAAAAGAGTGCCAATACCACCGCCTAAAACGAAGGACATTCCCGCGCCGGTCCAACCGATTTCCTCGGCGCGATCGGCATCCCTTGCGCCAATACTCATGCCCACCAACGACGTCATGGTGGCGCCAATGCCGAAGATGAGCGATGACATCAGGAACTCTATGCGCGAGCCAATACCGTATCCGGCCAGCGCTTCTTCGCCAAACTGCCCGACCAAACCCGTCAGTACTAAAATCGTGGTGACTGTGGTGATGGGCGAGAGAGAGGCAGGTAGTGCGACGCGGCCAACATCTTGGAAGTGGTACTTCCGAAACTTCAAACTTGAGAGCCTTAAGTTGGCCGGTAGACTGGCGTTCGCGAGGCGGGAGAGGATGACCACGGCCATCACTGCGCTGGTAGAAATGACTGATACGGCTGCACCAAATAGGCCGAGTTTGGGTGCCCCGAAATAACCCAGAACCAGCGCTCCCGATAAAGGCACTTGTATCAGTGACCCGACAATCATCATTCGTGCGGGATATTTCATATCGCCGAGACCGCGGAATATTGAGCTAGCAACACCCATAATCCAAATAGTGACGCTGCCGCCGAACAACATAGCGCTGTAAGAGAACGCTAAATCGAGAATTTCGCCCGTACCGCCAAGTAGGGATAAGAAGAATTTTCCCGAAATCAGAAATGCAATCAGCAGTACAATGGGGCCGAGCACTGCAAGGAGGAGGCCATGCCACATAAGCTGCTCCGCTCGCTCCTTATCACCAGCACCCAGTGCTCTCGCAATCGCCGAAGAAACAGCATTGCCCAGCGCACCTACAGACAACATTTGCATGAGCATGAGCATGGGGAACACCAGCGCCATGGCGGCAAGCGGAGTACTTCCCAGCTGTCCCACATACCAAACCTCGGTCAAGCTGACCGTTGATTGCACGATGAAGGCGATACTACCCGGGATCGATAATCTCGTGAGAAGGGGCAGCGCAGGGGCTGTAAGTAGGTGTTGTGTGCGTTGATCCATCTCTCACATTAGTCATCAAGTTAGTCTGCGGCACAAGTTTTTTCGATTTTTAGTTTGTCCGCGTTCGCAACAAAGTGAGTAAAAGGTGCGCTTTCGTATTCAAGCTATCACTGAGCAGGCAGCGAGTCGTTGATCGTGTCATTTTCTATGCGCATTTTCTGCAAGCATGCTCAAAATTGAAAAAACATACTCAAAGTTCAAATTTATAGTCGCAAATCATCGATTTCAGCGGAGAGTTTTGGCAAGGTACCCTCCGAAAATTTCGCAATGCTTTTTCTAGTGGGAGACACCCTATGCCACACGCAGCTTATATCTTCGATGCGCTTCGAACGCCTCGGAGTAAAGGAAAGAAAGACGGCACCCTTCACGAAGTAAAACCCGTTGATTTGGGAGCCGGCCTACTCAGGGCGCTTCAGTCACGTCACGACCTCGATACGAGTTATGTTGATGATGTCGTGATGGGCTGCGTAACGCCTGTTGGTGAGCAGGGCTCTGATATCACAAAGATGATTGTTCAGAACGCAGATTGGGATGAGTCTGTCCCGGGTGTTCAGCTCGACCGATTCTGTGCGTCTGGATTGGAAGCGGTGAACACTGCAGCTCAGAAAGTTGCGTCAGGTTGGGATGATCTGGTTGTTGCTGGTGGTATTGAGTGCATGTCGCGCGTGCCTATGGGGTCTAACGGCGGCGCAATGGCGAGCGACCCAGCCTTTGCCTTGAAAACGGGGTTCGTGCCTCAGGGTATCGGTGCCGATATGATCGCGACGATTGACGGCTACAGCCGTGAGGATGTTGACGCTTATGCCATGGAGTCACAGCGTCGAGCGGCACATGCGCGTGACAGTGGCTGGTTCGATCGGTCAGTGGTACCTGTCAAGGATGCGTCAGGTATCACTATTTTAGAGCGCGATGATTTCATCAAAGCGGATACCACGATGGAGGGTTTGGCACGACTCAAGCCCTCGTTTGAAGTGCCAGGTCAGATGGGATTCGATGACATTATCTTGGCCAAGTACAACGAATACAGCAAAGTTGACCACGTCCACACGCCTGGTAATTCCTCTGGCATTGTCGACGGCTCAAGCGCAGTCCTCATTGGTAGCGAAAAGGCGGGTAATGATCTGGGTTTGACGCCAAGAGCACGCGTTGTTGCTACCACCGTTCTTTCGACCGATCCCATTATTATGCTTACGGGTCCCGGCCCTGCCGCCAAGAAGTGTCTCCAGAAAGCTGGATTAACCCCTGACGATATTGATCTCTGGGAGATCAACGAGGCGTTTGCCTCTGTTGCGCTTCGCTATATGAAAGACCTCGATATCAGCCACGAGATCACCAATGTTGTCGGTGGTGCGATTGCTATGGGGCACCCATTGGGTGCGACCGGCGGCTGCCTCGTAAGTGCCATGGTTGATGAGCTTGAGCGTCGCAATTTGAAGCGCGCCATGCTCTCGCTCTGTGTAGGCGGTGGCATGGGTATTTCCACAATTATTGAGCGCGTCTGAGCGGGATTAGGAGTGAGCGAAAAATGAGTTTTCATTACGATAAAGACGACAACAATATTGTAACGGTCACCATGGATATGGATGGCCCTGTCAACGCCATGAGTGACGCCTTCCTTCCGCTGCTAGAGGCGACACTGGACAAGCTGGAAGCGGAGACAGATCTCGCGGGCGTTGTGTTGACCTCAGGTAAGTCGACCTTCTTTGCCGGCGGCGATCTGAATATGCTTTGCGCCGTGACAGAGGAAACCGTTGAGGAATTCTTTGAAGGCATGTGTGCGACAAAAGCAGCCATGCGCCGCATTGAGAAGTTGTCCGCACCGGTTTGTGCGGCAATCAACGGGGCAGCATTAGGCGGCGGTCTCGAACTGGCATTGTGTTGCCACCACAGAATCGCCTGGAATCACCGCAGTGTTCAGCTTGGCTTCCCTGAGGTGACGCTGGGGCTGCTACCCGGAGGCGGTGGTAATGTTAAAGCCGTGTATCTCATGGGGCTCATGGCCGCCAATGAATACATTGTTGAAGGCAAACGTGTTGCTCCCGAGAAAGCATTGGGCTCCGGCTTGATTGATGCTGTTGTTGAGGACAAAGAACAACTCGTCGCTGCTGCTAAACAGTGGGTCATGGATAATAAGGACGACGAAGCCGCGCGCACTCAGCCTTGGGATACCAAGGGTTACAAAATCCCCGGTGGCAATATCCGCAACCCACAGGTAGCGCAGATGGTGACTATGGGCGCGCCGATGATTCGCAAGAATACGCGCGGTCTATTACCTGCTCCTGAAAAGATTTTCGATGTGGCGGTACAGGCGCTTACCGTCGATTTTGAGACGGCAATGCGCATCGAAAGTCGTGGACTGGCCGAGCTTGCGCTCACGCCTCAAGCCAAGAACATGATCAATACGTTCTTTTTCCAGATGAACAAGATCAATGGTGGTGCCTCGCGTCCTAAAGATATTCCACCACAGAAGACCGAGAAGGTTGGCGTGCTTGGTGCGGGCATGATGGGTCAGGGTATTGCCTACTCCTCTGCGATGGTCGGTATCAAGGTTGTTCTCAAAGACATTAGTCTAGAAGCGGCTGAAAAAGGTAAGGCTTACACAGAAGCATTGCTCCAAAAGCGGGTTGATAAAGGTCGCATGACGGCTGAGAAGATGGCTGAGGTGCTGTCGTTGATTCATCCAACAGCATCGGATGAGGACCTCGATGGCTGCGACCTCATCATCGAAGCGGTGTTCGAGAATATGAATCTCAAACACCAAATGACGCGTGATCTCGAGCCTCGTATGGCGGAGGGCGGCATCTGGGGTTCAAACACGTCCACGCTGCCTATCACTCAGCTAGCTGAGGCCAGCCAAAACGCCGAGAACTTCATTGGTATTCACTTTTTCTCTCCCGTCGACAAGATGCCACTCGTTGAGATCATCATGGGCGAGAAGACCGGTGACGTCGCACTGGCGAAGGCCTTTGATTACACCAAGCAAATCAAGAAGACGCCGATTGTTGTTAACGACTCTCTAGGCTTCTTTACCTCGCGTACCTTCGGCACCTATCTTGACGAGGGTGTGCGTATGCTCGTAGAGGGCGTAAAGCCTGTTCGCATCGATAACCTCGGCAAAGCAGTAGGTATGCCTGTTGGGCCTCTGACTGTCTACGATGAGGTCAGTCTCGAGCTGTCTCGCAAAGCCCAGGAGACCTGGAAAGAGATGGGTCTAGCCATCGATGGTGACGATCGCTCGATCACTGCTGGCGTCGTTGAGACCATGATTGCTGATCACGGACGCGGTGGTCGCTACCACGGTGGCGGATTCTACGAGTACGGTGCTGACGGTTCGAAAGAAGTTTGGTCGGGGCTGTCAGAGCTTTATGGCAAAGATGGCGTCGAGATCTCAGATCAAGATGTCAAAGAGCGCCTGCTGTTCCGTCAAGTCATCGAGGCTCTCAAGTGCCTGGAGACGGGCGTGCTGCGCAGTGTGGCTGACGGCAATATTGGTTCCATCATGGGTATCGGTGCGCCAGCCTGGACCGGCGGGCTCTTGCAGTTCGTTAACACCTACGGACTGCAAAACTTTATCGATCGATGTGGTGAGCTGAGTGCAGCCTATGGGGAGCGCTTTGAGGCTCCTGCTATTGTGGCCGAGAAATTGGCTGCGGGTGAAACCTTCGCGTAACGCAAGGCGTGAGTTTTGAAGGGCGCTTATGGCGCCCTTTTTTGTATCTGTACGAGCGGGCTACTGAACTGACCAGTGCCAGTGCCAGTGCCTGTAGCTGTGCCAGTGCCTGGGCGCGATGCGCGAAAAGGTGCGCGCGAGAAAGTAGCCGAAAAGGTGCACGTGAGTGATATATCAGTGTTAAATGGAAACTCAATCAACGGAGAACAATAACAATGAGCTTTGCTGTCACCCTAGGCCGATTTTTGCTCGGCCTCTATTTCTTTCTTCCCGGTATTTCGAAAGTAGTGGGATACGCTGACACCCTCAGCTATATGGCGTTACATAACATACCGGCTCCAGAACTTCTGCTGCCCATCACAACCGTTCTGAGGGCGTGCCCGCGGCCTCCGCCGCATCGAGCGCCGCCACCATGGGGCGGGCGAAGGCATCGCCGACAATGGTGAGATCCGTCACGCCTTCCGCAGCGACGGTCTTAAAGAGCACGTCCGGGTCGAAGTGGGCCGTCCGCTGAGTCACTACGCAGCCCCCGCAGAGCAGGGGGATGATGGTGCCAATCCACATGCCCGTGCCGTGCATCTGGGGACAGGCCGGGAGGCTCACGGGGGCCGCGCCGGCGCCATGCAGCGCCCGCGCCTTGGCGACCAGATCCTCGATACTTTCCGCGGGCTCCAGCCCCCGAAGGGCGAGCCCGCCCGCAACAGGAAGTCGGGAATATGTGAAGAACTCTTCATATTCATAAAAAGTGAGAATAGTTTTTTGACATGCCAAATTGACTTTCATTTCAAATAATGTTCCAGCCCACCAAATTACTTTTGTAAAGGTTGATTCCATTTTGAATTTGGTTTCAAATTTTTGGCTGTCAATGCTCCTTTGTGAGAAGACTCACCAAATTTTTGAGATCAATTTCAAAATGGAATTAACCTTTACAAAATTAATTTTGTGGGCTGGAACATCATTTTGTAAATGTTCGCTGCCAAAGTCTCCAGCCTAAAAACAGGATAAGAGG
>CAJXZI010000096.1 GCA_913063005.1 uncultured Halieaceae bacterium
GGCTTTGGTGGTATGTAAAGTGTTTCATCCACGGAAACTATCCAATAGTATTGACACTATGCACAGTATGGAGCGCCAACATGAGCCTGTCGACCCATAGCATTTTCGAATCGCTGGTGATCATGCACATCATTACGGGGACCGTAGGACTCATCTCTGTCTGGGTTCCTATTGCGGGTCAGAAAGGCGGACAGCTTCACAGACAGGCGGGTAATATATTCATCACCAGCATGTTGACCACGGGACTTGTTGCAACGGGGATTTCGCTCACAACGCTGTCCGATCCAACGGGTACCCACCCTCATCTTGCACAACACGAACTGTTTCAAGATCCGCAACTCATCGCAGGCATCTTTGGATGGATGATGCTGTACCTCGCCACATTGACGATCAACTTGGCATGGCATGGTTGGCTTTGTATGCGCAATAAACGAGAGCATCGTAAAAACGCTGCGTGGCACAATCTGCTTTTGCAAGCCGTGCTAACGGCCACATCAGCTAACTGCTTTGTCCGCGGTTTCGAACTCAATCAACCGATGATGATGGGCATTGCCTTTGTGGGCTTTGCAACCGTGGCGACCAATCTGTGGTTCATCTACCGAAAGCCGTCCTCGCCCAAAGCCCGAATCAAGGAGCACATTAAGTCACTGGTGGGTGCCGGCATTTCCGTCTACACCGCCTTCTTCGCGTTCGGCGCGGTTCGCCTATTGCCAGAGATCGCACTCACCCCGGGACTTTGGGCCATCCCACTCGTAACGGGACTCGCATTAATCATTTACCACCAGCGAGCCGTGATGGCGCCGCCTCGTCGCATCCAATCAACCTGATGGCGAGGCGAGCGATCATTGTTGGTGCCGGTGCGGGCGGACTCGCCTCCGCTATCGAACTTGCTGCGGCCGGCTGGCAAGTCGACATCTTTGAGGCACAGAGCGAGCCGGGTGGCAAAATGCACCAGCGCGAGGTGGGCGGCGTGGGTGTGGATGGTGGACCTACCGTGTTTACCATGCATTGGGTATTCGAGCAGCTGTTCACGCGGGGAGGCAAACACTTCGATGATTGCGTGAACTTAACTGAGAGTCGCCGTCTAGCTCGACACGCGTGGACAGATGGCAGTCATCTCGACCTGTTTCACGATATCGATCAATCCAGTGAGGCGATTGCACGGTTTTCTGACGAGCAGAACGTTGCCGGCTATCAACGCTTTTGCAAGGACGGGGAGATCATTCACGGCTTACTCAAGGACAACTTCATGGCCTGCGCCCAGCCCTCCCCGGCCAAACTAGCTTATCGATTACTCAGGGATGGGGGTTCGAAGGCGCTTTCTGTCGCGCCTCATAAGTCCCTGTGGCAGTCGCTCGGTCGATACTTTAGCGATCCGCGGCTACGTCAGTTGTATGGTCGATATTCGACCTACGTGGGTTCATCGCCACTATTAACGCCATCGACCCTTATGCTCATTGCACACGTCGAGCGCCAAGGTGTTTGGTGTGTTGAGGGAGGCATGCGCGCGCTCGCCCACGCCATGGCCGATGTCGCTACCGAAAATGGGGCGACTTTTCACTACAACAGTTCGGTTCGGGAGATCATGGGTGATGAACGCAGCATTCGCGGGATCACACTTGAATCGGGAGAAACACATAAAGCTGACGTTGTAATCTTTAACGGTGACGCAGCCGCGTTAAGCGATGGACTGCTCGGTGAGCGGGTTCGGAAAGCGGTTCCACCGCGCGCACGCAAACAACGAGGCCTTTCAGCCATTACTTGGTGCATGCGGGCCGACACGTCGGGAATAGACCTCGATCACCACAATGTTTTCTTTGCAGCAGATTACGAAAAGGAATTTTCGAGCATATTTGAGCAACGCGGCGTTTGCTCGGAGCCCACCGTATACGTTTGTGCGCAAGACCGAGTGAACGGCGAATGCAAATCCCCTAACGGCGAGCGTTTATTGTTACTTATCAACGCGCCTGCCGACGGCGATCACAAAGCGTGGACACCCACAAAATTGCTAGAGCAGCGAGATCGAGCGTTGGACGTTATAAAGCGCGGCGGGGTAAACATCAATTTCGACGAAGAGAACTGCCTTGCGACCTGTCCCGATGATTGGCACAGACGCTTTCCCGCAAGCGGTGGTTCACTCTACGGTGCAGCGTCGCACGGCATGTTCTCGAGCTTCAGTCGTGCTTCTGCAAAGACCAATGTGCGTGGCTTGTATTTAGCGGGGGGCAGCGTGCACCCAGGTCCCGGAGTTCCCATGGCGACCTTGTCAGGCACACTGGCAGCACGTGAGATTCTCGGGCAAGTTGCTCAACATGTGGCGTAAAAATTCTCTATCGCTGACACAGTCTCTTCTGGACGTTCCCAATGTGGCATTCCCAAGCTTGGGGCGACACGGTGAAATTGCCAATGAGTGGCGTTCTCAAAATCAGAAAACCGCTCAAAAGACACGTTCGGGTCACGATCGTAAATCACCAAAACCGGCACATCGAGGCGACGATAAAGGGTCTCTACCGCATTCTCGGTAAACAACCCCATCGACAAAAACTGCAACGGCATAACGTGCGCGTTGGCCACTTTTGTCGTTTTCAAGGCATAGCTCACGAGCTCATTCGGAATAAATCCCGAAAAATTCATTCCGTAGAAATACCGGATACTTCGCTCAGTGCGAAGCAGCTTAAAGGCCTGCCGCCCGAACCCTGCAAACCCAAAGACTCGCTTCAGACGTTGCTGAGCTTTCTTGGAAGGCGTTCCACGCGTGGAAAACCCCGTTGGCGAGATAAACGTGACGCTGCGCACCTTCGCACCAAATTCCGTGATCGCTCGTGCGACAAACTCGCAGCCTAGCGAGAGCGCAACGACGTCTGGCACTTCATCTCCGGGTAATGCTTGGATCATTGCCGCGATCTCGCGCGCGAAATCCTCGGGCGTGAACTCACCTACGTTTAGTTCTGATCGGCCGAAGCCGGGTAAATCAGGGGCAAAAACAGGTCGCGATAGTTGAAAATACTTGAAGAGCGGCTTTAGTTCGATGGCACTGGGGGCAGCATTGATGCTGTGGACAAATAAGACAGGCCTGCCATCCTCATCTGCGGAACAGTACCAGTAAAGTCGGTGCCCGAGACATCCACCAAAGTATTCGCCTCCGCAATCAATAGCGTCGTCTAGTTGATGCATCTCTCACCACTCCTTGTCCTCGCCTATCTATACGTGGCTTGGCACGTCCGGACTAACGATCAAGAAAAAATAAATAAATTTTGACAAATTTTATGTTTAAATAAAGTGACACTAATAGGGCTAATCTCAATTAAGCCCATATGCCTGTTATAAAACAGGCCGATTTGGGGGAATTATCATGACCGTAGCGTATCCCTTCACGGCGATCGTCGGGCAGGATGATATGAAGCTGGCACTTGCCATTGCAGCGGTAGACCCCGGCATTGGGGGTGTATTGGTATTTGGTGAGCGCGGTACCGGCAAGTCGACGACGATTCGTGCACTGGCACAGCTACTTCCCAAAATTTCCGCAGTGAAAGGCTGTCCCTATAATTGCGACCCTGAGGCATCACAAAAAAACCTCTGTCCCAGTTGCCAAAAAAACAGCGGTCCGAAAGCCCACAAAATTGCCATTCCGGTCGTAGACCTTCCTTTGGGCGCTACGGAGGATCGTGTACTGGGCGCCTTGGATATCGAAAAGGCTATTCACAGTGGCGAGAAGGCCTTCCAACCCGGCCTGCTTGCAGCGGCCAATCGGGGCTTTTTATATATCGATGAGGTAAATTTACTCGAGGACCATATTGTTGATGCGCTTCTCGACGTTGCGGCTTCGGGCATAAATGTCGTGGAGAGAGAGGGCTTAAGCATTCGTCACCCTGCCAGATTCGTTCTTGTTGGAAGTGGCAACCCTGAAGAGGGGGAGCTACGACCGCAACTTTTAGATCGCTTTGGACTCTCGCTTGATGTGCGGACACCGCGCGATATTCCAACTCGCGTCGAAATCATCAAGCTACGTGATGCTTTCGATCTCGACCCTGAAGGCTTCAGCAAACGATTTTCTCGAAAAGAGGGTGCGCTCCGACGCAAAATTGATGCCGCAAGAGAAGTGGTTGAAAGCGTTGATGTACCGGCTGAAGTACTGGAGAAGGCGGCTGAGCTTTGTTTGGCACTGGGAACTGACGGACTTCGCGGCGAACTTACCCTCATCAGAAGCGCTCGCGCCCTCGCTGCTCTCGAAAGCTCTGATGCGGCTAACATGAACCACCTCAAACAGGTCGCCCTGTTTGTCCTGCGCCATCGCTTGAGGCGCGATCCTATGGATGAGTCCAGTGCCGATGCTCGCGTCGAGCGAACTATCGCAACCGTCCTCCCCTGAACTCGAAGCCTCGAGTTTATGGCGTGATGCGCAGCTGGCAGCTGCTGTCATAGCCGTTACTGGATACCAGTGCGGGGGGGTCCGCGTATCCGCACAACCGGGCCCTGTCAGAGACTTTTGGGTTGCAATGCTCGAGGATCTTCAGCAGGCACCCACTCGCAAGATCCCGCCTAGCACCGCAACTGATCGCTTGCTTGGCGGTATGGATATCACCGAAAGCATGCGTCTTGGCAAACCTGTATTAGCAACAGGCGTTCTTTCTGAATGTCATCAGCGAACTGTTGTAATGCCCATGGCGGAACGACTCCCCAAAGAGTATTCAGGCCATTGGTGTGCCGCGCTGGACTTCGGAAAAATCAACGTAGCGCGAGATGTCCTGACGAGCACCACAAACGCAGCCATCACTCTGATCGCCTTAGACGAAGGTATTGATGAGGAAGCGCCTCCGGCAGCGTTATTGGAGCGCTTGGCGCTAAACATCCATCTGGACCCCATATCCATTCATGGCGTTGATGACACCGCCTTTAGCCCCTCGGATATCGTCAGAGTCAGAAATCAAATCAGCCTTCACCCGGCTAATGATGCGACCATAAAATTGCTCGCGGAGCTCGCCGCATCGTTAGGCGTGCATTCAACACGCTCACTCCTTTTCTCGGTGACTGTATGCAGAGCAATTGCGCTCCTTCTCGAACTGCCTGAAACCCACGAAGACGTCATTGCCTCGGTGATTCGCCTTGTTCTTCTCCCGCGCGCAACTCAGCTACCACAGCAAGAAGCCCCCGAACCACCGATGGAAGAACAGCAGCCAGAGACAACCGAGGAAAATGAGTCCAAAGCACAGCCCACCGCGCCCCCCGGTGATACTGAGGAAATGGTTCAAGCCGCGACAGCGACGCTCCCCCCCGAAGTTCTCACCATGCTGCTGAGCCGAGCGGAACGAAGCCGCCAACGCCAAAATAAAGCAGGTAGCGCCGGCCATCTATCTCAAGATAAGCAGCGCGGCAGGCCCGTGGGTGTCCGTCGCGGTGATATCAAACGCGGGCATCGCGTGGACATTCCCGCCACTCTTCGAACCGCAGCGCCATTCCAATCGGCCCGAGCTCGCTGGGACAATTCAAACAACTCCAAGCGTGGTCTTTACATAGAACCAGCAGACATTCGCGTTAAGCGCTTCGAACAGCGAAAGTCGAGCGTCATGATTTTTGTTGTCGACGCATCGGGGAGTAGCGCTTACCAGCGCATGGCAGAGGCAAAAGGCGCTATTGAGCTGATACTCGCAGACTGTTACTCGCACCGCACAGAGGTTGCATTAATTGCGTTCAAGGGCGAGAGCGCAGAATTGCTCTTGCCACCCACTCGCTCACTCGTCCGCGCCAAGCGAACCTTGGCACAGCTGCCTGGTGGTGGAGGTACACCCATGGGCGCCGCGCTACAAGCCATGCATGAACTCGCGATGTCAGTGGCTGCTTCAGGTGCGACACCCAGCTTTATCTTGCTCACTGATGGCGCTGCAAACGTTGCGAGAGATGGCACCAAAAGTCGCAGTGCCGGAACCGAAGATGCCATAAACGCTGCAAAGGCCGTTGCGGGAGCAGACTATCGCGGCATCCTCATCGATACGGCAATCCGCCCCAGCTCTCGGGCTAACGATCTTGCAACCGCGCTGGATGCGGTCTACCTACCCCTGCCAAACGCATCGGCTGAGTCGATCAACGACTCTGTTCGCGCACTCAACTGACGGAGTGTCAGATTGCAACCCGCTGACATGCCATCCGATTGGCCCTTACGGCAGGCTAGTCGATTCGTAGAGATAGACAGCGTGCAATGGCACTACCAAATGCTCGGCGCAGGACCTGTGGTGCTGCTCCTCCATGGCACAGGTGCTTCAACACACTCCCTCGCCGATCTTGCAGTCGCCTTGAGCGACAGATTCACCTGCTTGTTAGTAGACCTACCCGGCCACGGGTTTACCTCACCGCTTGAGGAGCGAGAACACTTACTCCCAGCAATGGCGGCTGCGGTAAACAAGCTTTGCAGAACGCTAGGTATAGCACCGGACTACATTATTGGACATTCCGCAGGAGCAGCGGTTGCCATTCGAATGTGCTTGGACACCGATGTCGCTCCCAAGGCGCTTTTGTCGATAAACGGCGCCTTACTGCCCTTTGGTGCGTTCGTAGAACCTATTATGCTCAAAACAGCACGACTACTGAGCCAATCAGCATCGGTCACACAGTTTCTCGCGCGACGGGGCACCGGAACAGCCGATGTCCGCCGCGCATTGCGCGATACCGGCGCACAGATCTCAGAGCCGATGATCAAGCGGTACTCGTTTTTGATATCCAACCAGTCTCACATCGAGGGCGCGCTACGGATGATGGGAGGCTGGGAACTCGGTCAACTCGCAAAAGATCTACCGAGACTTATGACACCCATTCACCTCATTGGTTGCGATCAAGACCACATTGTCCCAGCTGTACGGGCACACCGCGTTAAAAGGATGATCCCAGGTGCTTCGGCTGAAACTCTCGAAAACGCGGGACATTTGGTCCATGAAGCAGCCCCAAAGCGGATTTTTGAGGTCTTTATGCGGCTGGTAGCCAAATACAAATAACGGGTGTGCAACGCGAAATCCGATGGTAGACTGTCTAAATTAATTGACAAAATTGGCGTAATTATAAATGAACACGGCGCATCCAGATTTTGATCAGCTTCATCACGCCAATCCCGACGAACGCGCCATTGTCATTGGCAGCGGCTTCGGCGGATTAGCCTCAGCGATTCGCTTGGCTGCCAAGGGCTACCATGTAACGCTCCTGGAAAAACTCGACGCGCTTGGCGGCCGAGGATACACCTACCGGCAGGACGGCTTTACGTTTGATGGCGGACCAACCATTGTCACTGTCCCCGAGCTCTTTGAAGAGCTTTGGACGCTTTGCGGCAAAACAATGAGTGATGACGTTGATCTGCGATTGATGG
>CAJXZI010000097.1 GCA_913063005.1 uncultured Halieaceae bacterium
CCTCAAGTCCTCCACTCCTCACGCGCTACCGCCCTGAAGCACCCAAGCACCCAAGCACCCAAGCACCCAAGCACCCAAGTACCCAAGTACCCAAGTACCCAAGTACCCAAGTACCCAAGTACCCAAGTACATCAATTATGGCTGCGCCGCTACGCTAGCAACGAGACGGTTCGCTGTTAACCAATTGGTTAATAATTAGCCAACAAACAGTTACACAAAAGAAGTTATTCGCTTCGTATTAAGTGTTCCCGGTAAAAACGTAACTCTTCGATCGATTCGCGAATGTCTGCCAATGCCTCATGCGCATTTTTTTTGGGGTGCGCAGGAAGGTCGGCACGCCAGTAAGAAGCGAGTAACTTCAACGTCGTCACATCGAGGTTTCTGTAGTGAAAAAACGCCTCAAGCTCCGGCATATGTCTCGCCATGAAACGACGATCTTGGCCGATTGAGTTTCCGCACATGGGAGAGGTATTTGGCTCAACCCACTCCCTGAAGAACGCCAGCGTCATTTCAGTGGCAGCTGCTTCATCTACTGAACTCGCCCGAACCCTCTCAACCAGGCCCGATTCACCATGCGTTCGGGTATTCCACTCATCCATCCTTGCGAGCGTGGCGTCGCTCTGGTGGATCGCGATCACGGGCCCCTCCGCCAACACCTCCAAGTCTTTGGTGGTCACGATGCTGGCAATTTCAATCACGACGTCAGCGTCAGGGTCGAGGCCCGTCATCTCCATATCAACCCAAATTAGCCGCTGCTCGCTCTTCATGAACCACCACTCCACAAAAATAGTTAAATCCCCAAACGGGACCGTTGCGACAGGTTACACTGAACGCATGGCAAATCGGCGACTTACTGACAGACAGCGACGGCAAATTGAGCAAAATGCGAAAAAGCGCAGAGAGAACTCGTTGCTGGGTGAGGGAGAAGATCTCGAGGGCATCATCATCGCCCGCTTCAGCAAAGCGGCAATCGTCATGGATGAGGACCATGAGGTACATCGCTGTCACCTGCGGCCAAACCTCGCTCATCTCGTGGCTGGAGATCGCGTTCTCTGGCAAAAAAACGAACAGGGCGCGGTGGTCTCGACACAACTCGAGCGTCAGTCAGAAATTAAACGTCCCGACGTCCGCGGGCAGCTCAAAGCTGTAGCGGCTAATGTCGATCTCATCATCATTGTGATCGCACCTGAGCCTGAACCCTTCGGTAATTTAATCGACCGCTATTTAGTCGCTGCCCATCTTGAAGGTATTGACACCGTTATTGCACTCAATAAGTCGGATCTAGTACCCGCCAATCCCGCGAGTCGAGAACTCATAAACCGCTATGAAGCGATTGGATACCCCATCATCGAAACCGGACCCGATGATGAATCGACAAAAGCGCTTAGCGATTTGCTGGGCAAGCAGACAGCGGTCTTTGTGGGACAAAGTGGCGTTGGCAAATCCTCGATGATCAACCGACTCATTCCCGACCAAGATCTCCGCGTTGGCGCGCTGTCCGAGAGCGTTCTGAAAGGCAAGCACACCACAACAACCACCGAGGTATTCCGAAGGCCGGAAGGCGGGCTCATCATCGACTCGCCGGGAATCCGCGAGTTTGGTCTGCAGCACGTCGCGGTCGAAGATGTCGCACCCGGGTTTAAAGACTTTCAGGCGTTTATTGACCGCTGCAAATACAGAGACTGCCGGCACCTAGTCGAGCAGGGATGTGCTGTGTTGTCTGCGCTAGAGCACGGTGCCATTTCGCAGGAGCGATATGAAAGTTTCGTGAATATCGTTAATGACATTGGCGAGAAATCGCACTGATTCAATTTTTTATCATAGACTGACCGTATGACGATCACTGGTGTGTCTCTCAAAGCGCCCCTCGCGCAATCATTACTAGCCGCACTCGCCACGTTCGCTATGATGGTGGCACCCGCGCAAGGCGAAGAGCCCGTCGAAGAGCCAGTTAAGACAGACGAGGACACAAAAACCCAAGCCCTCAACGAGGGGGGGATGCAATCCCGTGCTTCAAGGTGGGTCGATTCAAGCCATCGCTTCGCCACTGATCAAACCATGGCCCTTACACGCTGGGTTGATAGTTTTTTTGGTGACGTCGAGGGTGATGCGGAAACTGCAGAGTCGCGACTCAGGGTGAAAGTCAGCAGTCAGTGGGATGAACGACTCCCAAACCAAAATCGGGTCACAGTCGGCGGGAAAATCGATCTGCCTAGACTCGCGAACCGCGTCGATCTCGTGTTTAGAGGTGATGACCCCGATGAACTTATTCGCGGCAACCAGAACGACCCATCGCAAAGTCAGGTCGGCATTCAAGTCAATTTAGACGAGAGTGACAGCGGGAAACATCGCACGGACCTCACCGTGGGTTTGTCGAGCTCAGGGCCAAAACCAGGCTTTAAATATCGCTATCACACCCTGTTTAACGAAAATACAGCGCTTCGATTCTCTCAGCGTGCTCAATATGATCTTGACGACGGGGCGTATGCCACAACGAAGCTCGACGTCGACTATCTGCTATCCGACACATCACTCCTGAGAACCCAAAACCGGATCTTAGTAGGGCGGGACGCCGAGGGTGCTGAGTGGTCAACAAATTTTGGCAGAGTACGACAGTGGACCGACGCAGACGGGTTTGAGCGAGCGTCTTTCCTGTACGTTGAAGTCCAAGGTCAGACTAAACCCCATAGCTATGTGAACAACTATCAACTCGGTCTGCGCTTTAGAGCGCAAGCACTGCGTAAGTTTTTATTCTTTGAACTTGAGCCCACCTTTAATTATCGAATTGATGAGCCATACGCATCTAGAGAGGGTGCGTGGGCGATCGAGGCCCGCGTCGAGCTCCTTTTATTCGATTGAACAGCCCTATGGAGAGAATGGGGCTGTTCTGCTTCTGGTTTTGATTCTGGTTGAGACGCTCGTATCGGATTTGTTTCTGATTTTGGACGCTTTCACTCACCTGGCGACATTAACACCGAACCCGGATAAGCCCTCCAGGGTGCAAATTTTGCCCATATTTAACATCGCTTCGGGGCGCACTCAGCTTCGAGAGGCGCCACCTTTGGGTGTGTTTGCTTTCAGCATCTCGCAAATCGTCACAAGTTCTCTTCAGCAAAGGCTGCAAGGCGCGATCTGACAATCCCGTTGATGTGCATGATCCCCGCGTGAGGATACGGCTTTGCACGTTCCACTAAATAGGTGAGTCCCGAGGTCAGTGGCGAGATGTATTTATTGTCGATCTGCGCAAGGTTCCCCAACACCACAATTTTTGAATCGGCACCCACCCTACTGATGATAGATTTTAGCTGGAACTGCGTTAGTCCCTGGGATTCATCGATGATGATGTAGGCACCATTGAAAGAGCGACCACGCATAAAGTTCAATGATTTGAACTGAATATTGGCACGCTCTTTCACATAATCGATGCTGCCAAAAGCGCACTCATCAGCCCCGTGCAAAATCTCAAGGTTGTCGTCAAAAGCAGCCAGCCACGGCGCCATCTTCTCTTCTTCCGTCCCGGGCAAGAACCCGATTTCCTCGGCCATCGGTGGCGTCGACCGGGCAACAATTAGCTTGTTGTACTTCTTCTGTTCAAGGATCGCGTGCAGTCCATAGGCGAGCGCTAGTAATGTTTTTCCTGACCCGGCCGGACCGGTTAGCACCGTCATGTCGAGATCGTCGTTATCTAGCAGACGCATCGCCATCGCCTGCTCCAGATTTCTTGGGGCTAATCCCCAGAATCGTTGATTCATAAGATTGTCGCGGCTATCTACCGCCAAGTAGACATAATCCGCATCAACGTGATCGACGAACGAAATAAAGCCATTGTCGTCGTATAAAAACTGATTGGGGTAGGCCTCAGGCAATTCGACGCGAGGAATACGATGCAAAGTGATGTTGTCTTCTCTGACCGTATCAACTTCTAAAATACCGTCCCAAAAATCACCGACACTCTTCTTGTAGCCAGTCGCCAGCAGGTCGATATCATCGAGCACACGGTCATGTCGATAATCCTCGACGTGCTCCAACCCCGACCCTTTGGCCTTGATGCGCATATTGATGTCTTTGGTTACCAGACAAACAAACTCATCGGGGTGCTCGCTCTGATATTTAAGCGCCACATTAATGATTCGATTGTCGTTTGCCTGATCTTGAGTGCTATCCAAGAACGGCACGTTGTCACTCGCGTCAAGTAGCTGGTCCGGGAAAATAGCGAGCCGCCCGAGGTCTCCCGAGAGTGTTGAGCCCGGGATATCAACGCCAGCTTGAATCGCTTGCGGTGAGGCGGACCCAACGACTTTATCGATCATCTGTATTGCGATGCGCGCCTCGCGACTCACTGACTTATCGCGCCTGTCTTTAATGTGATCAAGCTCTTCCAAAACCGTCATTGGAATCACCACGCGGTGTTCCGCGAAAGCCGCAATGGCCGTTGGGTCATGCAACAGAACATTGGTATCGAGCACGTAAGTCTTCACTCCTGCGGGTGCGAGCTTAGAAAGGTCGTTTGGCAAGGTTACAGATTGCTGCATAGGATCTCCGGGGACGGGATAGAAAAACGAGGACCTGCAACACCCACTTTTACACAGCCTCGCTCATGGCGCGCCGCAAACGCGTTCGCAGTCAGGTTATAGAGCTTATCGGCCTTGGTTTGAAAGTAGGGTTGCAGAAAATGCGGTAATCGAGAGCGGGACGCTACAACGATATCGTAGCGTTGGTAGATGGAAGGAAACGTCAAGGGATCAGATCTCGGCGTCATTACCAGTGTGTTGTCCTACTCTGTTCATTTCGGGCTCCCTCAGTAAAACCATGCCTGATCGGCATGTCAATCTGCACTCCCGTTTTTTTACGTGACGTTTTTGTTGCCGATAAAAGCGTGAAAAATCGCCGACTGTCAGCTACGATTTACCTCTAGAATGTCGGTGTGACGTCGCGAGGCACGTACGACAAAGGTAAAGCACACGTAAAGCAACAGACGCTATCGACGAAGCGGTATGACTGCTGAAAAGTTAGTGCTGGTATGCAACAGAATACCCGGGCGGATTCTGTGAAAGCTTACGAAACATCGTAACGGCAATGCCCATAAGCAATAGCAAGAGACTCACCCGCAAATGCTAGACAAAAACGCCCTCTCCCAGCTTCAGGGCCTTAAAAATCAGATCGAAGCTGAGAAGGAGTACGCGGAGGGCGTAGTCAAAGCCACGCGCCACCGTTTTGGCTTTGTCGTGCTTGACGACAACCGGGAGATCTTCCTTGCGCCGGATGAAATGCAGCGCGTTTTACCTGGTGATCGCGTGTCTATTATTGTTAAGCCTGTGGCGGCCAAGGACAAAAAGGCAAAAGCGCAAACAGCCGCTGAATTAGAAAAATTAATCAGCACCTCTGTGGACTGTTTCGTTGGGGAAGTCATGCAGAAAGGTAAGGCCTTTTTCATCGCACCCGACATACCCGAGCTGGCTAATTTCACGCGATGGCTTTTCATCCCACCGAATGCACGTTCTGGGGCGAAGCATGGCGACCTCGTGCAGTGCCAGTTACAGCGGCACCCCTTCAAAGACGGTAAACCCTCAGTGAAAGTACTGCAGAACCTGGGGAACACGAGTACGCCGGGGATTGAAAATGAGTACTGCGCTTTGCGCGCCGGCATTTCGAGATACCTCGCAAAACCCGCTGTCGCTTCGCTGGATGAGGCGCTGAAAACGATCCCAGAGACCGCCATAACACGCACAGATTTTAGGGACTTGCCACTGGTCAGTATCGACGCGCCGTCCACCTTAGATATTGATGATGCAATTTGTGCTGAACCTGAGGGAGATGGCTTTAAACTGAGTGTTGCGATTGCCGATCCAACAGCGTTGACGGGGCACTCAGCCGCGATGACAACCACTGTTGCCGAGCGCGGAACCTCGCACTACTTCCATGGCGCCGCTATCCCAATGCTCCCCGACTCTGTGTCAAAACCCGCGGCGCTGGTACCCGAGGAGGATCGGCCCGCCATCGTCTGCCAGCTAACCATTGCAGCGAGCGGTGAGACCACTGAAGCGTCGGTTTCACTTGGCACTGTCCGCTCAAAGGCGAAACTGAGCTACCACGAAGTCGACGCCGTTATTAATGGCGACAGCGACCACAGATTTTTAGGCGAGATTTCTCACCTAAACACCTGCTTTCAAGCGCTTCGATCGTGGCGTGAGCAAAACGAATTGGTTATTGAGCATAAAACCGATTTCCGCTGGATTCTCGACGATGAGAAACAAATCAGCAGTATTGAACCCGTCGATAAACGTATCTCACAGATTCTGGTTGAAGAATGTATGGTTGCCGCTAACAAGGCGATCGCAGGTCAACTCAAGGCGGCAGATAAACCAGGGCCCTTTGTGACACATGCGGGGATTCGCCGCGATAAAAGCGATGAAGCCAAAGAGTTCCTTGCACGATACCTTCCGGATATGACAGAGACGGATTTCACGACAACGGACGGTTTTCGCGCGCTCATTAACGGTCTAAATGCAGCGAGCGACGAGCGCCCCCTACGCGCAATGATCAATCGTCTGATGTCGCGGGCAAGCTTCAGTGTCAAGCCGGCACCACATATGGGTATGGCAGTAGAGCTGTATACCAATGGCACCTCGCCGCTACGAAAAGCACTGGATTACTGCGTACACCTCCAGCTTAAAGCCCTGCTGGGCGACTCATCGGTGACGCCGGCACCCGCCACAGTGTTTGACGCCATTAATCAGGCAAGCGCTAAGAATCGCCAGGCGGTAAACAGTGCTCAAAATTGGCTGACCTGTAACTACCTGAACAAATGTGCGGCCAGCGGAGAAAACGCTTTCGAGGGCTCAATCGTCCATATCAACACCTCAGGCTTTACCGTAAGACTGGACAAAAACGGTCTTGAAGGCGTTGTCGATCTACGTAGCCACAACGACAAATTCAGTTTTGATAAATGGGAAATGTCGCTCTCGAGCAAAAGCGCTCGCTATGCGTTGGGGCAGCACGTGACGGTCGAATACCTCCCCGCTGAAAAACCGCGCGGTGCGCAGGCGGCTTTTACGATTGTCGCTGCGCCGTCAACGGCGACACCTGCTGATCCAGAGAGCACTGCCGAGATCGCCCGGTAAGCTGCTGGAACGAGTGTTTCACCAACCGTCGTGGCAAGTGGTGTGAAGAGTGCTCCAGGAGGTCAATAAAGGCCTAAGCGAGCGCTATCACTGCGATTAGGGCAGGCTACAGCGTTACCAACACAAGCAGTATGGAGAACCGCTTAAGGCGGGACATCGGGAAAGCCCAAGCCCTACGGAAACG
>CAJXZI010000098.1 GCA_913063005.1 uncultured Halieaceae bacterium
CTGCGTATCCGCAGCGACTGCACCATGAGCCATAGGATTAACCCCAACCTAGTCGTTTTCTTTATGAACTTTCCCTAAAGACCACCTCGGGGATACAGCAGCGAGGCTAACCATTGCTTGCGCGCGGGCTGCGGTTGCTGCGCCGTAGTGAATAGCGTTCCTACGGCAAGGCCTTGAGCCGCCTGACTAACGGTGTTCGGGTCGCGTCCGTCAGCAATGATGGAGACGGTGCCTGACCTTGCCGCAAGACGGGCTGCGCGAAGCTTGCTCACCATACCGCCACGCCCGAGTGTTGAGCCCTCTGAGACCATGGCATCCAGTGCTGTGTCGTGGGCGTCGGTCTCGCCAACCAAAGTAGCATCTGAGTGCGTACGAGGGTCTGCGTCAAAAAGGCCTTGCTGATCAGTCAGCATCAAAAGCGCATCGGCGTCGAGGAGATTGGCAACGAGCGCTGCCAAGGTATCGTTGTCACCAAAACGTATCTCGTCGGTCACAACCGTATCGTTCTCGTTAACGATTGGGATCACGCCTTGCGAGAGCAGTGTTTTTAACGTCGCGCGCGCGTTTAGATATCGATCGCGAGATTTGACGTCATCGTGACTGAGTAGAATCTGCGCACAGAGAACGTCCGCTGGTGCAAAGGCCGCTTCATACGCTTGCACAAGCGAAGACTGCCCAACGGCAGCAGCCGCTTGCAGTTCGTCGAGTGCTGAAGGGCGCTCAGTAATACCAAGACGGGCCAAGCCTGCAGCCACCGCCCCACTCGACACGAGGATTACCTCGCAGCCTCGCTCACGCAGTGAAACCACGTCCTCGGCGAGCTGCTGAATAAACGTCTCGCTCAACCCCTGACCATTATCGGTGAGCACAGCGCTGCCAATTTTAATGACCCATCGACGCGCCTCAGCTACCCCCCGGCGTGTCGTCGCAAGGGTTGTTTCTGGGGTATGTGTCGCAGCTTCAGTCAACTTCGGTACTCGACCTCAACATCACTATCGTCAAAGTCATCATCTTCGTCGCTATCAACCGCTTGCGCCATGCGAGCCGCTTTTCGTTCAAGACGGAGGGATTCAATGCGCTCACGCGCTTCGCTTTGCATTTGCATCTGAACGTCTTGCTCGCGAAGCTTTAACTCCTCGTCTTCCGCCTCTTGCTCGTTCAGGTACTCGATTGCGGTCATCAAATCGCCGCTCAAGCGATCGGTTTCTCGACCGCTGATCGCTGAAATTTCATAAACAGGACCTGTCCAATCTAATGCAGAGAGGATCGCTTCTCGTCGCTCAGCCAAGGTCGCTTCGTCGACCAAGTCGATCTTGTTCAACACCAACCAACGGGGCCTAGCGGCGAGTGTAGGACTAAAGCGCTCTAACTCCCGCACAATCGATAGTGCTTGCTCTGCAGGATCGCTTTCATCAAACGGTGCAACATCAACAAGGTGCAACAAAATTCGGTTGCGGGTTAGGTGCTTTAGGAAGCGAATGCCCAAGCCTGCACCATCCGAGGCACCCTCGATCAGCCCCGGAATATCCGCAACAACAAAAGAACGGTAGGCGTCGACTTTGACTACGCCTAAGTTGGGGACCAGCGTCGTAAAAGGATAGTCCGCCACTTTTGGCTTGGCGGCAGAAACTGCGCGAATCAGCGTAGACTTGCCTGCGTTAGGTAGTCCTAACAAACCCACATCTGCGAGCACCTTGAGCTCAAGCTTCAACGTTCGAGACTCGCCTAGCGTACCCTCAGAGAACTGGCGAGGCGCTCGATTGATACTCGATTTATAACGCGTATTACCAATGCCGTGGAAACCACCCTGCGCAACCACCAGTCGATCACCTGCAGACTGGATGTCACCGAGAATCTCTTCGGTTTCCTCGTCGATGATGGTCGTGCCCAATGGGACAGGCAACACAATGTCTTCGCCGGCTTTGCCGGTGCAATTGCGACCGCGTCCAGACTCACCGTTTTGTGCACGGAATTTTCGTGTGAAGCGGTAATCGACCATGGTGTTGAGCGACGCGCTGCCCTCTAAAATCACACTGCCGCCGTCACCACCGTCACCGCCATCGGGACCACCGAGTGGAATGTACTTCTCGCGGCGAAAGCTGACACAGCCATTCCCGCCTTTACCAGCGTGGACTTCGATTACCGCTTCGTCGACAAACTTCACGTTATGCTCCCGTAGGCGATTTACCAAGAGGTAGATGACGCCCAAAAAAAAAGCCCCGTCGACTGACAGGGCTTCTTTAAAAATATGCTGCTATCAGCCAGTCACAATACGAACTTGCTTACGATTCTGCGGTCCGCCTGTGTAGAACTCTACTTTACCATCTGCCGTCGCAAATAAAGTGTGATCTTTACCAACGCGAACGTTCGCACCTGCGTGGAATTTTGTACCGCGCTGACGAACGATGATGCTACCTGCTGAAACTGCCTGACCACCGAAGGCCTTAACACCCAAGCGTTTGCTTTCGCTATCGCGTCCGTTACGGGTACTACCACCAGCTTTTTTGTGTGCCATTAGACTACTCCCTGGTTATCCCTTTATGCCTGTGATTTTAACTTCCGTGTACCACTGACGGTGACCTGTCTCATTGCGGTAGTGCTTACGGCGGTTAAATTTAACGATTTTGATCTTCTCGTGCCGGCCGTGGCTGACCACTTCCGCAGTAACGCTGCTGCCTTCAACGACAGGGGCGCCAATCTTGACGTCTGCGCCTTCGCCGACCATCAATACTTGATCGAACTCTACAGATTCACCGGTAGCGACTTCTAGCTTCTCGAGCTTCAGAACTTCGCCTTCCTCAACACGGTGTTGCTTACCGCCACTTACAATTACTGCGTACATGTCGTCTTTCCTTCCAGTTAGCCTGCTCGCTGTGTAATAACCGCTGGGCGGGGCAGAGCGTAGGCACTCGAGTGTTGTCTTAAACAAGGGCGCGGAGAATACGTGGTTTGACCCAATAGCGCAAGGGAAAAACGGAGACGCCTCAACGTGAATATCCCACTTCGTGACAAGAAAGACGGGGGGCCTTTATACTCCCCCCTCGCCCCGGAGATGCATTGTGATAAATCAAATCAGAGCCAGCGTAGAGGCTGAATTTGCCCAAGTAAACGCGCTCATCATCGAACAGTTACATTCTGATGTTGATATGGTCGAAAACGTCGGCCAGTACATCGTCGATGCCGGTGGCAAGCGCCTACGCCCACTGCTTGCTTTGCTAGCAGCCGCCTCGCTCGGCGAAGTGACCGATAAGCACATTAAGTTCGCAGCCGTCATCGAATTCATTCACACCGCGACGCTGCTGCACGACGACGTAGTCGACATCTCAACATTGAGACGCGGCAGACCCACAGCCAACGCTGAATTTGGTAATGCACCTAGCGTCTTAGTCGGTGATTTCCTGTACACACGCGCCTTTCAGCTGATGGTTCAGCTCGACGATATGCGCGTCCTAA
Source organism: uncultured Halieaceae bacterium (assembly GCA_913063005.1). Classification (GTDB taxonomy): domain Bacteria; phylum Pseudomonadota; class Gammaproteobacteria; order Pseudomonadales; family Halieaceae; genus Luminiphilus. The sequence goes on from CAJXZI010000098.1 coordinate 3,454, forward strand.
AACTCATGGCTGATGTCACCAACCTCATTGCTGAGGGTGAAGTCATGCAACTTGTGCGCGCGGGCGACCCCAATACGTCGCGCGAACAGTACTTCGACGTCATCACCCGCAAAACAGCGATTTTGTTTGCTGCTGCCTGTGAAGGTGCTGCCATGCTCAACGGTGAGAGCGATGAAACACTGAAGACAATGCACGACATTGGTCTAAACCTTGGCATTGCTTTCCAGTTGATTGATGACGTACTCGACTACGAGGGCGACCCTGAAACAACCGGCAAAAACGTTGGCGACGACCTCAACGAAGGCAAGCCCACCCTGCCGTTAATCCACGCTATGCAGCAGGCCTCCTCGGCTGATGCAGAGCTTATTGCCGATGCACTGCGAACCAAATCTGCAGAGCACCTCGCTGAAATCATTGAGCTTGCAGCGAAAACCGGCGGCATTGCCGAGACGCGATCGGCTGCAGAAGCATGTTGCGATCTTGTAAATGAAGCGCTAGCGACACTAGCGCCAAGTGCCGCAAAAACAAGCCTGGAAACACTCGCTACCTTTTCATTATCCCGGGAGAGCTAATCGATGCTGCAAAGCAGTGACGCCGACATCTTAAAAACAGAGGCGTCGCGCCTCCGTAACGCATCCATTGCAAGCCTGCTTTCAAGCGAAGCGAATCGCGTTAGCGACCTCACTCTAAGCGCCGCAGGACTCAGCCTAGACGCGTCGAAGCAAAGGATTGATCACGCTGCACTCTCTCGGCTAACTCAGGCCGCAGATAACGCAGGTTTGCCCGCGGCCTTCGAGCAACTTGTAACGGGTGTCGAAGTCAATATCACCGAGCAACGTGCGGCACTGCACACACTTCTCAGAGGCACAGCAGCCGACGATTGCGAAGACTTACATAACGAAGTGCGCGAAACGCTGGCTCGTATGAAGTCAGCCGTTGAGGGAATTCATGGCGGCGATCACACAAGCGCATCGGGACAACCATTCACCGACGTCATCAACATCGGTATTGGCGGCTCAGACCTTGGCCCCCGCATGATCTGTCGTGCGCTCGATAGCGATACACCAAAACTTCGGACACACTTTGTTTCCAATGTAGATCCACATGATCTTGATGTCGTTACTCGTGGCCTCAACCCCGCGACGACACTGCTTGTAGTGTGCTCTAAGACCTTCACAACAGAGGAGACGCTCACCAACGCACAGCGCGCTCGAGCATGGCTAATTAACGGCGGTGTACCTGAAGCAAGCATTGGTAAGCACGTACTGGCAGTCACCACCAATCTCGATGCGGCGGCGGATTTTGGTATTGATGCAAATGGTTGCTTCCCTATGTGGGACTGGGTCGGTGGCCGTTATTCTGTGTGGTCAGCCATCGGACTAGTGATTGCGCTGGGATACGGCTGGGAGACTTTTTCTGAGTTGCTTGATGGCGCACGCGCGCTCGATGCGCACACGCGCGAAGCGACCCCGGATCAAAATCTTCCGATGATGATGGCGATGTTTGAGCTTTGGAACACGCGTTTCTTGAACACAGAAACACATGTCGTACTCCCCTACTCACAACGCCTTGAGTATCTCGCCGACTTTTTACAGCAGCTGACCATGGAGAGTAACGGTAAGCGGGTCACGCTAGACGGTGAGCCCATAGAAGATGTGACGGCCCCCGTGCTCTGGGGGTCAGCGGGAACCATCGGCCAGCACTCCTACTATCAGCTACTCCATCAGGGAAACAGGGCGTTCTCGGCCGACATCATTTTTCCGCTTACCAATGGCGCAGTTGACCTCGACGCACACCGAAAACTAGCCTCGAATGCCTTGGCGCAGAGCCGCGCTTTCTTGATTGGGCGTTCAGCCGAAGAATCAAAAGCGCTCGCGGCGTCAAAAGGTCTCGCTCCTGAATTAGCGCCGCATTTCGAGATGCCGGGCAATCACCCTCACAGCAGCATTGTGATGGATGCAGTCACACCTGCGACTTTGGGTGCCTTGGTTGCCGCTTATGAACACAAAACTTACTTCCTATCCGTGCTGATGGGGCTCAACGCTTTCGACCAATGGGGTGTAGAGCTTGGCAAGGTGATTGGGAAGCAAATACGAGGCGCATTGGAAACCGGTGAGGGTCTTGATGAGCTCGACGCCTCGACGGCCACATTGGCAGCTGCCTGGCGCGAAGCCAACGACGAGCGCTGAAATACCGCATTAAGTAACCCAGGCGCATGTAACGCTTAAGCTCTGTCGATACAGCTTGCTAGAGAGGAAGGTGCGCTACTGGGCACTGCAAAGACATTCCATAAAAAAGCCCGGCTAATGCCAGGCTTTCTGATTCAGGCTGCCGTCGACCGTGTTACCCAGCTCTTACCGAGGATCAGCTCGGGCGCCGAGGCTTCACAGGCGAGCAAGTTAAGTTATCGTGCTGGGTTACACTCGCTCAATAATAATTGCAGGCGCCATGCCGCCAGCAGCACACATAGTGATGAGCGCGTATCGACCACCCTGCCGCTCAAGCTCATCCAATGCCGTACCGACCAGAATTGAACCAGTTGCGCCGATTGGGTGACCCAGTGCCATAGCACCACCATTGATATTCACTTTCTCACGATCAAGGTCGAGGCGACGGATAAAGCGCTCAGCTACAACAGAGAACGCCTCGTTAATCTCCCAAACATCGATATCGTCCTTGGTCAGACCCGCTTTCATCAGCACTTTTTCTGCAGCGGGTACAGGCGCGTTCAACATCAAAGTTGGGCAATCACCCATGTTCGCTGTTGCAACAATGCGCGCACGCGGTGTCATACCGGTTCGCTCCATGTACGACTCAGAAGCGAGCAGTAGCGCTGCCGCACCGTCCACAACGCCCGATGAGTTACCGGCATGGTGAATATGGTTGAACTCGGTGATTTCAGGATACTTTTGCTGGATTAGTGCGCCGTAAGTCGTGCCCTGCTCATCAACAGGCACGTCACGCAGCACACTAAACACTGTCTTCAGCTCAGAGAGACCCTCTTTTGTGGTCTGAGGGCGTGGAAACTCCTCGTGATCGAGTGCCACTGTGCCGTCGGGGTTCTTTACCGTGATCAAGGACTTGTCGAAACGGCCTTCGGCAATTGCACGCGCTGCACGCGCCTGGCTTACCAGCGCGAGATCATCGACCGCATCACGATCGATTCCCTCAAGTGTCGCAATCGCGTCAGCACAAACCCCCTGTTGCGACTGTGGATGCATTGCGCGAAGCTCGAGGTTACCCGAGTCGATCATAGGCGGCTTGCTAGGATCACCGATCTGAGAGTGATAGCTCATCATTTCAGTACCACCAGCAATAACCAGGTCTTCCATACCTGACATGACCTGCGCCGCCGCTAGGTTGACTGTGGTGATACCCGAGCCACAGAAACGATCGAGAGTGACGCCTGAAGAGCGAACGTCGTAGCCTGCATTGAGCGCTGCCATTCGGCCTAAGTCGCCGCCTTGCTTACCACTCTGCGAGGACGTGCCCCAGATAATGTCATCAACCTCGCCGGTGTTGAGGTTGTTTCTCTCGGCAAGCGCAGCCAAAACAGTTGAGCCAAGGTAGGAGGGGTGTAGATGTGCAAGCGCACCCTTTCCAACTTTTCCGATGCCACGCGGTGTGCGGCAAGCGTCTACGATGTATGCATGACCCATGAATATTCTCCTAGTAGTGAGTGATACAGGCACTCAAGCCTATTTTTGTAAGTATGTAAGGTGGCGTGATGACGTTATAAAGCTATACACGCATATCGGTCTCAGTTCCCATGTAACGCTAATCGCAGTGTCTTTCTTGGTCAAGATAAAGCGAGACGGGTCAAGCCAAAGCGATCACG
>CAJXZI010000099.1 GCA_913063005.1 uncultured Halieaceae bacterium
CAGCCGCTTAGCTGTAAGCGGAGGTTGTAGCGAGGTAGACGTTGACGCATCCAGCGGCGGGGCCATCGACGAACGGGACCTCGAAGCTGAGGTGGTGACCGTTGATGCCTCGAGCGGCGCGAATATCGATGTGTTTGCCTCGATTGATTTTCAAGGCGATGCGTCGAGCGGCGCAAATGTCGATGTCTTCGGGGCACCGCAAGCGTTTGACTCAGACACCTCGTCGGGTGCGCGAATCGCTCGAAAATAGCCGAGCAGGCTTTCTTGTGCTTATTGACAGAATTTACTGAGATAGCAGGTAATCATTCGGATGGAAGGTATGGAGAATATGGAAGGAATCATGGCGATCGGCGTGGGATACGTGTTTATGCTGACACCGGCGATCATTGTGTTTTTGGTGTTGCGCGCCCAACAAAATTCATTAGAAAAGCGATTGGATGCGCTGGTGCAGATGTCGCGGATCTCGGGTGATGTTGTGGGTGCGGATGAGATTAGTCAGTCACTGATCGTCCGCGAAAACAAAGATCGATTGCGTCGCTGGGGCGTAATTTTTCTGACCACAGCAGTGGGCGGGGGCGCCGCAGGCGCCTTTTCGGGGACCGAGCCCCTGTTATTGGCTTCAGTTGTTTTGGGTGCGTTAGGTTTGGGAATGTTATTGGCAGAGTATGTTACTGCTAATAGCCGCCAACATGAGCCAGATGCAGCAGCAAGCCAAGTCGCATCCTGAAAGCCTTGTTTTTTTAGACCCTGGAGAAGTAAGTGAATTTTTTTGAGTTTATGTTTGTCCCAATGATCGTGTTCCTCACTGTCGTTGTACCGATCTGGATAACACTGCATTACCGCAGCCTCAATAACTCAAGCCGCGCACTCAGTGATGAGGATCGTGAGGCGCTTGAGGAAATGCTCGAAACCGTTGATCGCATGACGGATCGCATTGTTAATCTTGAAGCCATACTGGACGCCGATCGTCCAAATTGGCGAAACCAAAAGGAAGGTGACCGATGAGTCGTAGAAATCGCAACCAATATCAGAGCTTTAATCAAGGGCGCAGAAATGGCTGGGGTATAGGGCTGTATCGGCATCCCTCAGATGGTTGGTTTGGGGGAGTTTGTGCTGGGCTTGCCGACTACTGGGAAGTGCCCACTTGGGTAACCCGGTTGTCTGCTTTTGCTTTGTTCCTATTCACTGGGTCCGTCGTGTTTTGGTTCTATGTCGCCGCGTGGATTTTGATCACTAAGCGGCCCTCGCGCTGGAGTGACGATGTATACGAAGGTGAGGTCGTTCGTGAATATGACGAAGATAAGCAAACCTATCGCAAGCGTGCAGCCTTTCGCTATTCAGAAGCGCCTGGGACACGCATGAATAGGGCGCGCGACCGTGTGCGTGACGCTGAGCGCCGCATCGCAGCGATGGAGCGCTACGTCACCTCGAGTCGCTACGATTTAGACGGAGAGTTTTCAAAGCTTTAACGGGCCGCGGGCGCTAACAAGTGTTTACCTGGATAGCGCCCCTCGACCTGTACGCCATTAGCCACAACGGGTCGGCCGCTTACAAGAACGTGATGGATGCCGAGTGAGGTTTTGTACGGGTCGCCATATTCCGCCTGAGGTGCGATCTCGTCAGCATCGAAAATCACAATGTCTGCATCAGCACCGACTTGAATTCGGCCCTTTTTGGAGAAATCATCAGACGCCAACGCGAGCCACTGTGCGGGTAAAAGCGTTATGCGGCGTAGGCCTTCGATAAGCGGCATGACCTCAAGTTCCCGAACATAACGTCCAAGGAAATGGGCATAGGTACCTGCGATATTAGGGTTTGTTTTGACTTCGATGTCAAAGGCGGGGAGGGCGTCGGTTGACACCATCATTCCAGGCCATGCAAGCGCCTTGAGTAACCATTCTTCTTTGACGTAGTGGTGATTAATTGAGCTCGTCGGATAATCACGCTGATAGCGAAGGAACCGTTCCTCATCCAGCCATTCCCCCGTTGGGACCCATTGCACGTCCTCGTAATCGATATCGAATATCGCCCGCCAGTCACGATTAACAAAGACATCTGCGGCAATCGACGTTCCGCCGGCAAGATAGGACAGGGTTTCCGTGGTGATTCGCGCGCCGCGTGCGTTAGCAGCATCTATTTTCGCTAACCACTCCTCAATACCACCCATCGCCGAATGCGTGATGTGACAGATCATGGTTGCCACGCCGTGTGCCTCAGCCAGGGCGATCACTTCGTCAAGACCCGTCGGATCACCGGGCATACCGCGGCGAACATGGACATAGACCGGTTTGTCGTACTCGGCCGCTGTGGCAAAAATCATACTGAGCTCACTTTCGCTTACAGCTTCGGTCATGTAATCCAAAAGTACGCCAATACCGAGGCCGCCTAGGTCAAGTCCATTGCGCAAGTGTGTACGCATCTCTTCGACTTGAGCTGGCGTAGCTTGCTTGCGCCACGTATCGCCGCCCATGGTAATGAACCCTGTTTCGTCGAAAAAGTAGCTTTGAGACGAGCCTTCCATGACCAGCCCCCGAATGGCGAAGTGCCCGACCGATGATCCATAGTGCAATTGAGCACCGCCACGATATTGGTAACCATAGCTCGTGGGTGGGTAGGAGCCAGCCTCGAGATCAAGCTGAGTTGTGATACCGTCTAAAACACTTAAGTGCTCTCCAAATCGCGTTGGTGTGTGCGAATGAATGTCGATAAAGCCGGGCGCTACAACTAGCCCTTTTGCATCGATGATGTTTTTACCTTTGATGGCATCGTCGGAAATGCGGGCAATACGGCCCTTACGGATGCCCACATTCGTCACACGATCGGTGCGCGTCTCGGGGTCCATGACCCGACCGCCAATAATCACCGTATCGTAGAGCTCAGAGGTATAATTTTTTGCGTGTGCTATCGCTGAGAAAAGTAGCCCACACATTACAATGGCTGATATCAGCGTATTTAATTGTCTTCGCATGATGCCTCTGGTTTGTTGTCTTTGATTGGATGCCCTTAAAGGTAGCGGCCCGCAAAGGCTGCCCTTACGGATAGGCACTGTTAGATCATCATTTTTATAGTTTGGCTGAGTCGATGATAGTGACTCACCGTTTATTTGTCTCGGAGTAGTTGTTTGCAAACTCTTTCCCTACATTCGGATTCCGCTCAGACGTCGGAGCACCTAGTCTTCTTGCACGCTAATGGGTTTCCACCTGGTACCTACGCTTCGCTTCTCAATGAGCTGGTGCCGCTTGGACGGATCAGTACGCTCGAGCATAGGCCTTTGTGGCAAGCCAAGGCGCCAAAATTCCTAGATTGGGAGGTGTACGCTGAGGATGCGATAGCAACACTTCGAAAACAGGCAGACAGGCCTGTCTGGCTGGTTGGGCACTCCATGGGTGGCGCGATTAGCTTGCTTATCGCGCACAAGGCTCCTGAGCTGGTAAAGGGGATAGTCGCTCTCGACCCTGTAACGATTAACTCCCCGTTCCTGGCCTGGTCCCGATTGGCGTTCCGGTTGTGGCCCAACAAACCACGGATGATTCAGGGCGCATTGGGGCGTCCACATCACTTTGAGAGTCATCAAACGGCATTTGAGTTTTACCGGGGCAAGCGCGCCTTTGCGGGTATTGCTGATAAAGAGTTAATGGACTACGTCACGGCTGCGCATGCACCCTCAGATCAGGGCGTAACGCTACGATTCTCGGGTGAGTGGGAAGCCTGTGTTTATCGTTCTCCGCCAAGTCTCTGGTCAAAGTTGCGAAAATTGACAGTGCCGGTGCATATATTGGGTGGGAAATCATCGTATGTCATCACCCCAGCTGTAGCCGAGCGGTTGAGAGGCTATTCAAATCTTCAGATCGAAATGATGGATGCGGGGCATCTACTTCCCATGGAAAAACCACTCGAAACTGCCGCTTTCGTCACGCGGGTCATCGGAATGTCATCATGCACCGATCAAGCGTCATAATTCTCTTGTAGTATCGAATTACTTTGCGGTGGATAGAGACGAATAACTGGGTGCTACCATGAATAACCCCATAGATGGACGACTTGCCGATCTCGATGAGCGATTGTTCATGCCTCGGGAGCTTAGCTGGCTTTCGTTCAACGCGCGGGTACTGCAGGAAGCGGAAAACCAAACGGTGCCCGTTATCCAGCGATTGCGTTATCTCGGCATCTTCTCAAGCAACTTGGACGAGTTCTTTCGGGTGCGCGTGGCTGAGATTCGCCGCCTTATCGTAGTGTCTACGGGCGGAAAGCGTCAGCGGGCAAAAGATCTACTAGAAACAATCCAGCAGCGCATTGGTGAACTACAGCGAGAGTTTGACCGCATTCAAGTCGGCGTGATGGCCGAGCTTAGGCGGCGTCACATCTACATCGTTGACGAAAAAGAACTGACGAAAGCGCAAATTGCATTCGTCGAAGATTATTTCGAGTCTAAAGTACTGCCAACTCTGGAGCCGATATTACTTAGCGATGATGTGGCGATCCCCGCACTTGCCGACGAGTCGCTGTACCTCGCGGTCAATATGAAGACAGCTCAAGGCGTCCAATATGCGGTCATGGAAGTTCCTTCGGACGTGCTGGGCCGCTTTGTCGCGATCCCCAGAGGGAAGGACGCTAGGGGTAAAGTTTATATTCTCCTTGATGACATTATCCGTGCTTGTCTGCCGCGCGTATTCCGTGGTGTCTTTGATATTCAGTTCGCAGATGCCTATTGCTTTAAGTTTTCCCGTGACGCTGAAATTGAAATAGAGGCGTCTATCAATGAGAGTCTTATTGAGAAAATGGCTTCGAGCCTTAAGCAGCGTCGCAAAGCCGATGCTGTGCGCTTCGTATACGATAGCGCCATGCCCGAACCGTTGCTCGAGTATTTGCGCAAGCGATTAGGTTTTGGTCGATACGACAGCCTTATTCCAGGTGGTCGGTACCACAATTCTAAGGATTACATCAGCTTCCCGAATGAGGGCCCAAAGTACCTCGAGTTCAAGCCTCTCGCGCCGGTGCGGATACCTGAACTCGATGCGAGCAGTAATATATTCAACGAGCTGCGCAAGCGGGATTACCTACTGTATTACCCGTATCACCCATTCGATTACGTGGTGGATGTGCTAAAAACCGCGGCGATTGACCCGTCCGTTACATCGATTCGCATCTGTCTTTACCGAGTGGCGAGTAACTCGCAGATCGTTGATGCCTTGATCAACGCGCAATATAACGGCAAGCGGGTGCGCGTAGTGGTGGAACTCGCGGCGCGATTCGATGAGCAGGCAAATATCGCGTGGTCGGAGCGCCTTACTGAGGCGGGTATTGAGGTGATCTTTGGTATTCCGGGATTAAAAGTGCACAGCAAGCTTTTTCTCATCGAGCGCATGGAAGAGGGAAAGTTAGTGCGCTATAGCCATGTTGGAACGGGGAACTTCAACGAAAAGACCGCGAGGCTTTACACGGACTTCACCCTGCTGACAGCAGACCCGGTGATTGGCGAGGACATCAGTCAGGTTTTTGATTTTCTCAAATACAATTACCGAAGACCGGATTATCGGCAACTCTTGGTATCACCGCATACCTCTCGCGACGGGCTGATTGCGCTCATCGATGCTGAGATCGAGAACGCGCGGAGTGGATTCAGAGCGCAATTGTTTTTCAAGTGTAACAACTTAGTTGATCGTCAACTTACCCTCAAGCTCTACGAAGCAAGTCAAGCCGGTGTTGAAATCAAACTCATCATTAGAGGTATGTGCTCTCTACTACCGGGCGTCACGGGCATCTCTGAAAATATTCATGCGATAAGCATCATTGATCGATACCTAGAGCACCCCAGAGTTTACGTCGCTTACAATCGCGGCAAGCCAAAGTATTACATGGGGTCAGCCGACCTAATGACCCGCAATATCGATTATCGTGTCGAGGTGCTATGTCCGGTTCATGACCTCAATGCACAGAAAATACTTCAGGATGTGCTCGATCAACAATGGAACGACAACGCAAAAGCAAGGGTAATTGACGCAAGCCAGACGAACCAGATGGTGTCATCCGGGGGCAAGGCTACCTCCGTACGGTCGCAGGAGAGCATTCATCGCTATTTCGAGACCGGCAAGCTACCGAGGATGCCGCAGTCAAATATCCGTAAACCGGCTATGCGCCGTAAAAAAGGACATCAGAAAAAGAAGTAAATCAGCGTAAGTCGTCGGTACGAACGTTAAAAAACGGTCGGGTGACCCCGTCGGTGTCTAGCACGAGAAATTCGCTGCCGTCTGGATTGGAAAGCACAACCTCAATGGGTTGGAACAGCGGCCTGCGGACGAACTTAACAAACCAACCGAACTGCTGCTTTTGATTCAAAGCTATCCGTTGTTCATGAGTGATCAAACTGCCGAATTCATCCGGAATAGGTGGCATGCGCAGGCGTCTTTCGGCAACGCTCGCTGAATCGACATTTTGCAATTGACTGGCTGCATTCATTTCACTATTGCTCACATCGTCACCACGTTAGGCATAGTAACAACTTGCCCAATCAATCAAATATCCTCTTTTAAGATGCGTGAGCCAGTTCACAATAAGGCCCTGGCGAGTAGGTCAAATGAGCCAATGACTTATCTCGTTATGGTTTGCCAGCACAATTTGCTGGGCGCGCGGATCCTCGAGTTGCTTGCCCACATGGAGGTTAAGGAGTTGCAGCAGGTAGGGCGCTAGTTTCGCGCGGACGGCCAGCTTTAGCTGTCCTTCGGTCATGCCGTAGTCGTGGGCAATGACGTCTTGTTGATCGGGCTTGAGGCGGTCATCGGGGGTGATTTCAAGGGTGATATGGGTTTGCCAAGCTTTATCATCCGCGGCAGTGTGATCACTCTCATCCATCAAGTCCGCATCACCTCTGAACCGGCTCAGCACAAAATCACGAAAATCCTGATTTTTCTCACACCAGGCCCGAACGTGCCAACGATATCCTGTCCAGACGAGTGTATGAGGCACAATAATCCGTCCCTCACGATCAGGATTATTCAGCGATACGTAATCAACGTCGATACGGCGAGACTCGGCCATCGCACGAATGATTGGGCGAAGCAAACGTGCGGGCACCTCACGAAGCGGGCGCATGGGCCGAGCGTTGGCTTCATGAGCGCCGCTGGGAAGACCACCCGATGCAGCACGAGCACGACCAGCATCCGCAACGAGAACCCAACGCTGCCCTTCG
>CAJXZI010000100.1 GCA_913063005.1 uncultured Halieaceae bacterium
ATGACCAGAGGCACTATCAATCAAGCTTAGGGAGGCACGACCGGAGATAAGTCTAACCACGTTACGAAAGCGCGCAGCAATGATCATTTGTTAACAGTTCCAACACTTCCAGTCGTGTCATTTGACGGCTCCAATGGCAGCAATCGAACGCGCCCCCACGGTGTTCCGTAGTGAATCCGTCCGTCCTCATCGATTGAGGTGCCTGAATACATCACGTTGTAACGCTGCCCTCCAATCACATAGTGAAAATCGGACTCGCCAGTGCTCCAATTCAGCGCCTCGAGCGTGAACTCGTTATCACGAGCGCCAATAAAATAAACACGATCAGATAAGATACCCACTGTCGGTACGCTGCTGGGCGAACTAATATCTTTGTTAACCCATGCGTATTCGAGGGTCTGCGCATCCGGATTCCACTCAAACTTCTGAAGCCCATAAGGTTGGTATTCAGGGTTACTCCCGAGGTAACCAACCAGCAATCCCGTTGCTCGCTCAGGTAGATACCAAGGCACGTTGCGCGGGGCGTTATTGACTACCATCGCGCCATAACCAGAAACCACAACCGACTGCTCGGATTGAATCTGCGTGAGTGACGGATCACCCATGGTAACCGGTAGTTGGCCCGCGATTCGTCGGCTGGGTGCGTTAGGCAGTTGCTCCCAGTTTTCGGGAATACCGTTTCGCCAGAAGAGGAGCATATTCATCTGGGGCTCACCATCCGTGATAACCACAAATTGGTCCTCATCGCCAAAGCCCATCAGGGATGGCGTTGCTCCGGAGCCATGTCCCCAGCCGTTCAAATAGGGTGCGCTCCAGGCGCCGTCGCGCTCATCAATACTTAAACGTTCGCCCGTCCAAACCACTTTATGCATGTGTTCTTGGGACGCGATATAGATACCGCCGTCTTCGTCGATCGCAAAGGCATTGCGGATCCAGCCATAACCTGTGGGTTTGGTGGCTTTATCCTCCGCACCCTCGCTGTGATTAAGGCGCACCCAATGGAACTGACTAAGATCACGACTTACTGCAACGATGTAGCCATGTTCCGTGGCAGCGATTAGCCAACCGTCATAGGTCATGCTGAGCCCCATAACAGGCCCTGTCACCACGCTGGGAAACTGAAACTCGCCCTTTTTGACAATGTGTGATCGGGAGTCTGCAGGATCCTCATCGCCGAACACCAAAATCTGTCCGGTCTTACTGCCGATGTAATAGTTATGCTCGTGGTCGAGAACCGTATACAGGTTCGCTAGATCTCGCAGTTTGCTGGCCTCTTGAAATGCATGGACCAGCGCAAACAGTCCCGAGTTATTTTCATCAAAGCGCGCTATCGAGGCGTCGGCTCGTGCCTCGTCGTAATAGGTTGTCCCGGGGAACGGATACTCATCGATCAATTCGTAGGTGTCGTAGTCGACCTTGACAATCCGATCGATGCCATTGCCCCAAAAGACACGTTTGCCGTCGGCGTACTTACCCGAGATAACCTGCCCAAAGTGCGCAGGCCCTGTATGCAGGTACTGGATTTCGTCATCCGTGAGTCGCCGCGAAGGGCCAGATGGGCCCGCTAACATCTGCGCATCTTGTTGAGCTGGGTCGTTATGCGCCATGGCATTATGACTGTCCGCCAAAAAGATATTTCTACTGGGCAGGTTTTCAGCCGTAACCACCCCGCTCCAAAATGCACCGACTAGGCCGCAGATCAAAAGCAACCTGAATACAAGTGGGCATGAAAGGGTCAATGCAGAATTTATGGTGCTACTTATCTGGGTCATCTGGGCGTCCTCACGATGTAAAAAATTGCGAGTGGCAGGGTGATGGGTAAACAAAGCAAAACACAAGTGAACCCCAGGTAGAAAAGACCTTGTTGGAGACGGCTTGCTACCGCAGGTGGGTCGATGAATGGCTCAAAATATCGCCCGGAGTACAAATGTCCGGAGGTGGCAAACCGCGATTGCATGCGCCCTATCCACGCGCGAAGGTGGTCGAGACGCTGATCGTTTCTAAGTGCTTCTAGGGGGGGTACGGGAATACTGCTGTGGCACTGCACAATCCCGAATAACAAAAGGTCACGACTACCGGGTACCGCGCCGTCGATAAACGGGGCGTCCGAGCGCGCCAACGCCTTTTCCCAATGAAGAAACTGCTCACCCCAGTCTTCGGGGTCAGTGACTTTTTTGAAGGTACGAACAATCGTGATCAAAGTAATCATGTAGAGCGCGATAAAACCGCGCGTCATATTTCTGAAGCTTCTCGTCAGAACAGATGAAGAACCATCACCCGCCTCAGCAAACGACTGTAAAAAACGGACGGGATTCTGAGGCCGATAGACCACACCCTGCCATGCTTCTTGGATGGCGGCTTTGTCCTCCAGGGACAACGTGTCAAAACCGATAGCGCTCAGAAGGACCGCCGACTCCCTCTGCCACGGCCCGCCGTTGAGCGATAGCGTCGGCATCAACACGCCCCACTTGTAAAACGTCGCAAGCGGTGGCGTTGATCTCAAGGACCACGAGATATCTTTTTCACTCAACCCCATCAACACCGCCTGAACCCAAGGCGAGTGATCGCCGCCGTAAACGACTGCGGTTGACGTCCCACCCAATGATATGGACGGTCGTTTGTTCTCCACTGCTTCGTTCAAGACTTTTTGCTGCCTATTTTTATTTTTTTAACTTTTTTCGTTATCGCTTTAGAAAGCCGTCAGTACACGTTAGTGTGAGTAGAACACATAACGCTGGCAAAGACTTTAGAGGCTGTGTGACTTTCGTGTCAGGCGTCATCTAAGCTGGGCCACAAGTTCACAACAACAAACAACGAGAAGAACAATGGCCGGTCGTATTACACTGACGCACGGTGACTTACGATTCACAGCTATCGAGCAAGGTGAGGGACCGCTGGTCTTATGCCTGCACGGCTTCCCTGACTGCTACCACTCCTTTCGCCATCAACTACCTTTCTTGGCCGAACATGGATATCGAGCGGTGTCGGTGAGTCTTCGCGGCTACGAGCCCAGCTCTCAACCTGCCGACGGCGATTACTCACTCGAGTCGATTGCCCATGACGTCATTAGCTTTATCGATCAACTCGGAGAAGACAAAGCGCATCTCATTGGTCACGACTGGGGAGCTGCCATTACCTACACGGCAGGCGCCATAGCGCCCGATCGCTTCCAAAGCCTAACCACTATGGCCGTGCCTCACTCTGGCCGCTTTGTGAACGAAGCATTCTTTAAACCTAAGCAAGCGCTACTGTCGTGGTACATGCTGTTCTTCCAACTACGAGGCATTGCCGACTTCACGGTTGAGCGAAATGACTTTGCCTTTATTCGCTGGCTATGGCGTGTTTGGAGCCCTGGCTGGCAACCCGAAGCAAGCGCGCTAGCTGAGGTTATCGATACCCTGCGACAGCGAGGCGTGCAGCAAGGCGCACTTGCTTACTATCGAGAAGCTTTAAGCCCCAAACAGCTTCCACTGACCCCGGCGCGAAGAGCGGCCAATGCATACCAGGTACCCGTACCAACACTTGCCTTAACTGGCAGGGATGACGGATGTATCGACTGCGATATTTTTCAGGCATTGTGCCGAGAAGAGGACTTCCCAAATGGGCTTGAGACCCGTGTCGTTGAGAACGCGGGCCACTTTTTGCACCAAGAGCAACCAGACATCGTCAACACACTTTTAATGGACTGGCTGAACAGACACTCGTAATTACGTCATCAAAAATAATGTAAGCAAAAACAACGCTAATACTCCAAAACCGTGGACGAAATACCACATCAAACGCAGATACCGAACCACCATAGTCACACATTAAAAACGTTCTACATTGAGGGGTCTTCACATCATGGATAAACGCTTGAAGGAAAAACGCGTTCTGATTACGCAGGCCGAGGAATATATGGGTCCAGCCATCGCAGAGCTATTCACTGAGCACGGTGCAACGGTCATCGCAGATACCCGCGATCTAACCCAAGCGGGCGCAGTGGAGTCGCTCGTCAAATCAGCCGGTGAAATCGATGTCCTTATCGCAAATCTGGCAGCGCCTGCACACCTCGGTTTATCCGTCACTGATACTGACGATGTAACATGGGAAACCGCTTTCGATGTCATGGTGCACCCGCTCCATCGCCTTTTCCGATCGGTGCTTCCGGCGATGTATGAACGAAAACGCGGGAAAATAGTCGTCATTGGAAGCGCCACCGGACTCAAGGCACTCGAGGGTGTGGTCGCCTATGGTGCGGCCCGGCACGCGCAGGTGGGTTACGTGCGCGCCGCGGGCATTGAAGCCGCTCGCCATAACGTCCAGATCAACCTGATTGCCCAAAACTTCGTTGAGAACCCCGCCTACTTCCCACCAGAATTCACTGAGAGTGACGAATTCAAACAGTTACTTGCAGCGCATGTACCGCTCGGGAGGCTAGCGACCGCGAGAGAAGACGCGTTGTTCGCCCTGTTCCTTGCGTCAGATGAGAGCAACTTTTTTGTGGGTCAAGCCATCCCATTCAGTGGCGGCTGGGCACAGTGACATCGCAGCAACCCCGTGCAGCGATCAAGTTTGACAGCGAGGATATAAGGAGCGCGCTGTTAACACAGTGACCCATTTACACCGATCGGTGAATAGCGTGTAACGCTCAAACAATCGGAGGCCTTGATGAGCAAAGGCGCGTCAGCAAATTGCCAGCTGAGGACGATTTCGCGTACCCACGAAAACTCAGAACTAAGTCGAGAGTTGTTAACCGGGCGGGTTCTGCTCAAAGGCTGGAACCTCGGGATTGAGCTCAACCCAATCCTGCTTGGTGCTCGACCAACAGTGAAACATAGCAACAAAGCCTTCGGTGTCGTCGAGTGTCCCTGTCTTTAAGTAGGCCATGTCGGGCTGCGCGGATATCTGAGAGTACAAAGGCGATCCGCAGGTACCGCAAAAAAAGCGCTTAACCGTGTTACCTGTGTCGGTATCGCTGTCTTCATACAAAGACAACTCACCCGAAAACGCTAGGTCCGCCTTTTGAAACGCGGCGAGCGTGGAAAACGCAGAGCCGGCCTGCTTTTGGCAGTTTTTGCAATGGCAGACGCCCGTCATCATCGGGTCTGCCTTCGCCTCATATCGAACCTTGCCGCACAAACAACCACCGCTTCTGGACATGGCGTTTCCTCGCTGGTTGGTTAAGTCGCCGTTTAGTTAAACAGATGACCTAATCAGAATAAACCAACGATTTGTCCGTCAACCACGTCGATGCTTTGGCTTGCCGGCACTTTGGGGAGACCCGGCATGGTCATAACGTCGCCGCAGATAACAACCACAAAACCAGCACCAACAGAAAGTCTAACCTCGCGGATATCCATCGAGTGACCCGAGGGCGCGCCCTTGAGTGCAGGATCGGTCGAGAATGAATACTGCGTTTTAGCGATACAAATTGGCAAATGGCCATGGCCCTCTTCGGCCAGTTCCTTGAGTCGTGTTCTCACTTTAGCGTTGGCGGTCACCTCAGAGGCACCGTAGATCTTGGTCGCAACAGCCTCGACCTTTTCGAATAAGGTAGCCGAATCTGAATAGACGAAGGACTGGTGCGGCGTATTGGCCGGTGTCTCGTCTGCGTCGCAAAGCGACACAACCATCTCCGCAAGCTCTGTCGCACCGGCACCACCGTTTGCCCAATGGCTACATAGCGCCACCTGAATACCGCGAACCCGACAGTGCTCAATAATGAGGTCGATTTCCGCCTGTGTGTCAGCGATGAATTGGTTAATTGAGACGACCGCGGGAATGCCGTAGTTGTCGCGAATATTAGTGATGTGACGATCGAGGTTCGCCAGCCCTTTCTCGAGCGCCTCGAGGTTCTCCTCAGACAGGTTCTCACGCGCAACACCACCGTGGAACTTCAGCGCGCGAATCGTCGCTACCAGAACCGCGGCAGAGGGGCGAATACCCGCAGAGCGACACTTGATATCGACAAACTTCTCCGCACCCAAGTCCGCACCAAAGCCCGCCTCTGTTACGACGTAGTCAGCCAAGCGAAGGCCTGCTG
Source organism: uncultured Halieaceae bacterium (assembly GCA_913063005.1). Classification (GTDB taxonomy): domain Bacteria; phylum Pseudomonadota; class Gammaproteobacteria; order Pseudomonadales; family Halieaceae; genus Luminiphilus. The sequence continues at coordinate 6,026 of CAJXZI010000100.1, forward strand.
TGGTGGCAATGACGCTGTTACACCCGTGAGCGATGTTGGCGAAAGGACCACCGTGAACAAAGGCAGGAGTGCCCTCTAGAGTCTGCACCAAGTTCGGCGCCAGTGCGTCTTTTAAAACCGCCGTTAGCGCGCCTTCAGCCTTCAAGTCCGCTGCAGTTACAGGCTTCCGATCGCGCGTATAAGCGACAACGATGCGGCCCAATCGTGCTTTCAAATCATCTAGGTCGGTTGCCAAACAGAAGATCGCCATAATTTCTGACGCAACAACAATGTCGAAACCATCTTCACGTGGGTAGCCGTTGCCGGGACCGCCCAGTGCAACCGTGATTTGTCGCAAAGCACGGTCGTTCATGTCTAGCACGCGTTTCCACGTAACGCGACGAACATCGATATCGAGCGCGTTGCCGTGATGGACATGGTTATCAAGCAGCGCGGCAAGCAAGTTGTTTGCAACACCAATCGCATGCAGATCGCCATTGAAGTGCAAGTTAATGTCTTCCATTGGAATCACCTGCGCATGACCACCACCGGCCGCACCACCCTTCATTCCAAAGACGGGACCCAAAGAAGGTTCGCGCAGACAAATGACCGCATCCTTGCCAATCTGCTTCAGTGCATCACCCAGACCAACGGTGGTTGTCGTTTTGCCCTCACCGGCAGGCGTTGGACTGATCGCCGTCACCAGAATCATGCGTGCAGAATCACGAACAGGCTGTTCAAGCAACCAGTCGAGACTGACCTTGCCCTTAATGCGACCGTAGGGCTCCAGAGCCTCTTCAGGTATGTTGAGTTGGTCGGCGATTTGCATGATCGGGCGAGGTGTCGCTGCTTGAGCGATTTCGATATCAGATGCCATGTTGGAGTCCCCTGTATCAGCCTGTTATTAGTTAGTTTTGGCTGTTGTCTTATTTTTGGCCACGCTAAAACCAAACCTTGCCACGAGCAATACATAGGGATCGTTAATTTCAGTGAAAAGTTGGCCTAAAACACCCCCCTGTGCCGCGTGAATCAAGACAACCCCAGCTCAGTCGCAGACGGCACAAGCGATATGCTACCGTCGACACTATAAAGTCTGGCAAAAGCCTCTAATAACAATGACAGATACGA
>CAJXZI010000101.1 GCA_913063005.1 uncultured Halieaceae bacterium
GCAGAGCAGGCCGCAGCTGGCGACCTATTGGAGAGATTGATTAATGGATGATTCACCTGATACGCGTTGCGGGCTGGTTGCTTTGGTTGGACGACCAAACGTTGGTAAGTCTACCTTGCTCAATTTTTTGTTAGAGCAAAAACTAAGCATCACGTCGCGTAAACCCCAAACTACTCGCCAACAGGTGTTGGGCGTGAAAACGGTTGGTCGCGATCAGATGATTTTTGTGGATACGCCGGGACTCCACCGGAACGAGCCCAAGGCAATCAACAAGGCCATGAATCGCTCAGCCACGTCTGCGATGTCTGATGTCGATCTGGTCCTCTTCCTCATTGATCGCGGTAAATGGACAGAAGAGGACGGGTGGGTGCTTGAGAAGATCGAATCTGCGAAAGCACCGGTTGCACTTGTTATTAACAAGATGGATTTATTGGACGACCCTAATACGCTGTTGCCGGAACTCGAGGCACTGCAGTCACGGTCAAATTTTGCCGGCGTCTTTCCAGTGTCAGCGCTTAGGCAGAAAAATTTGGATGTCTTGGAATCCTTCGTGCGAGAACAATTGCCCGAGGGTTATCACTTGTTTCCTGAAGGCCAGATCACAAATCGCACTGAGCGATTTTTGGCGGCCGAGCTCATAAGGGAGAAGATCATAAGACAGCTTGGCGATGAGTTGCCTCACACTTCTGCTGTTGAAATCGAAGCTTTTCAGACCGATGAGCGAGGAGTACTCCACATCAGCGCGATCATTTTTGTCGAGCGTGATGGTCAAAAGCGTATCGTCATTGGAACTGGCGGTTCGAGACTGCGCTCTATTGGGACAGAGGCTCGCCGTGACATGGAAAAAGCCTTTGACCAGAAAGTCATGTTAAAGCTCTGGGTGAAGGTAAAGTCTGGCTGGTCTGATGATATCCGGGCGCTGCGAAGCTTAGGGCTCGAAGGTGATTCTTGAAGAATGCCGTTCAGCCCGCTTGGGTCCTAGGGCGCCGTGCCTATCGTGATTCGAGCCTGCTGGTTGAGCTGCTAACGACAGAGAGTGGACGAACGTCTGCGGTCGTGAAAGGGGTTCACAGAAAGCAGCGAGGGGGTTCCTTCGCGAGTCTGATGCAGCCCTTTTGCCCAATTCTGGTGGGGCTAGGTGGCAGGGCGGAGCTGAAGTATGTCTCCTCGGCCGAGAATGCTGGGGTCGCGATTTCACTGCCTGGCGAGCATCTGTTTTCTGGGCTGTATATGAACGAGCTTCTCGTCCGTTTACTCCCCAGGTTCGACGCTGTTCCGCAGCTATTCGCCACCTACGGCGCATCGTTGCTCGCTATCAGTGAGGGTCAAGACCCCGAGCTTACCTTGCGCCGTTTTGAGTTGGCACTGTTTGAAGCGTTGGGCTACGAGATCCAGTGGCATAGAGATGATCGTGGCCGGGACGTTTCAAGTAATCGCTACTACGTGTTTGCCCACGATCGCGGGTTTGTCGAAACAGCCGAGAGCGAGGTCGCTGGGGTGTTGTCGGGTACCGATTTGATCGCGCTTAATGCGTGGTATCGCGCGGGTAGCACATTGAGCAACCATTCGAGACAAATATTAAAGCGCGTCATGCGCCAAGCAGTGGACTACCGCCTTGATGGCCGGCCGCTGAAAGTGCGTGAGGCGCTTGCCCAATGGCGTAACCTCGGTCAAGCCGCACAAGACAGCTGAGTGATTTAAGGTTGTCTAGCTGACGCGAACCTTACTCGCATCGTGTGAGAGTCGGACAGCTAGGGTGAGTCATTGACACATAAGACGTTGGTTCCTGGTGAAAGCTGAGGTTCGTTTAACGGTGCATGATTTCTTCACGAGTGATTAGCGTGACAGGCGGCTCCTATAAAAAGCTTAAGCGGAGGTCGTTTGAGTATCAGCATGCCGTTAATGGGTGCTAGAAGTCTGTTGAATAGTTCTTGCACAGGCCCAATGAATCAGCGGCTGGTCGAATATAGGGTGGATGCGCGTTGAAACAGTCCGATAAATCAACAGCAGGTCGAATTCAGTCAGGCGGCCAAAGCAGTACTCGACCACACCGAAGGCCAACAAGGGTTATTATCAATGTTCACTGAGGTCGATTCCTTGGTCACGTTTGCCGTTGTACGATAGCTGCGAATGGGCCGTTTGCAGGCAGCGTTGTTGGCCTGGCTAATGGGCACCTTTGGCCTGGCCTCTACAGGGGCTCTTGAAGTGTTTGTTGTAATGAGGGTTTTAAAAGCCCCTGAGACAGTTTTGTTATGAGTTTCGACGAGTACCCAACAATCGAGTCAACCATCGGGCAGACGCCGCTCGTGCGTTTGCAGCGCATGCTGAAAAACCCGAACAGTGTCGTGTTAGCAAAACTCGAGGGCAATAACCCTGCGGGATCAGTTAAAGACAGGCCTGCTATGAGTATGGTCAGAGAGGCTGAGGCACGTGGCCGCATCAAGCCCGGTGATACGATCATCGAAGCGACAAGCGGCAATACAGGCATTGCGCTGGCTATGGCCGCCGCTATCAGAGGCTATAAGATGAAACTCATCATGCCCAGCCACATGAGTGCAGAGCGAAAGTGGTCCATGGAAGCCTATGGTGCAGAGTTGATCGAGGTTACCCAAGAAGAGGGGATGGAGGGGGCTCGAGATCTGGCGGCCGACATGGCTGCCCGAGGCGAGGGGATTGTGCTTGATCAGTTTGCCAACACCGATAATCCCCTGGGGCATACTCACTCTACCGGGCCTGAGATCTGGGAACAGACAAGTGGTCGCGTTACGCACTTTGTCAGTTCCATGGGGACAACCGGGACGATAATGGGTGTGTCCGCGTTTTTAAAAGCTAAGAACAGCAATATTGAGATTGTGGGTTTACAGCCGATAGAAGGCTCGCAAATTCCTGGTATCCGCAGGTGGCCCGAGGCTTATCGCCCGTCGATTTTTGACGCCTCGGCAGTCGATAAGGTGGTTGATGTCTCGCAGGCTCGTGCTGAGGAAACAATGCGGCAGATGGCTCGCGAGGAGGGGATTTTTGCGGGTGTATCCTCCGGCGGTTCAATCGCCACGGCGATCGACATTGCTGAGGCAAACGATGGCGTCACCGTAGTCGCTATCGTATGCGACAGAGGCGATCGCTATCTGTCGACAGGTGTCTATCAAGCATGAAGTCCAGTGAGCCTAAAGCCTATGACATTGGCGACCTTCTGCGACTTATGGAACGGCTTCGAGATCCTGAGACGGGCTGCCCTTGGGATCTCAAGCAAACCTATCAATCGATTGCACCGTTTACCCTAGAAGAATGCTTAGAGCTGATCGATGCGCTTGAGCAGAACGATCTTGCGCATGTAGAGGAAGAGCTTGGCGATTTACTCTTCCAAGTGATTTTCTATAGCCAGATGGGTAAGGAGGAAGGGCGTTTCGATTTTGCGAGTGTGGTCTCCGGAATTACCGCCAAGTTACTGAGGCGCCACCCCCACGTTTTTAAAGACGGTGAATTAGAGGGCGTCATCACTGATAGGGCCTCGATTGACACCATCAAAACTAACTGGGAAGCAGAAAAGGCGGCAGAACGTGCTGCCCGTGCACAGCAGAGTGCGATGGACGACGTTCCGACGACGTTGAGCGCACTTGCGCGTGCACAAAAATTACAAAAGCGTGCGTCGTCACTCGGGTATGATTTTTCATCGGTGAACCAGGTATTAAACAGTCTCAACAGTGAATTAGGTGAACTTGCTGAGGCTCGAGAAATACATGGGCAAGCAGAGATCGAAAATGAGTTGGGTGACGTATTATTCACCGTCGTGAATCTAGCGCGTCATCTAAAAGTTGATGCTGAGGCTGCGTTGCGTCAATCAAACCGTAGGTTCGAGCAGCGCGTAAGGCGTGCTGAGAGTGCCGCGATTAATGAGGGAAGCCGATTACAGGATGAGTCGCCTGAGCGGTTAGAGGAACGGTGGTCAGCAGTCAAGACCGAGGAAAATGGCTGCGACTTGTAAGCGGGGCACTCTCTGTGTATTTTCTCGCTCTTCGGCTGCAATGCTGAGCAATAACAGCAAATAGGAACAACATGCGAATAATTCTTCTGGGCGCCCCCGGTGCCGGTAAAGGTACTCAAGCCGCCTTCTTGTGTGATCATTTTGACATACCGCAAATTAGCACGGGCGATATGTTGCGGAGTGCTGTCAAAGCCGGCACCGAACTAGGTAAGCGTGCAAAAGTTATCATGGATGAGGGCGGCTTGGTGTCGGATGACATCATCATCGGTTTGGTCAAGGATCGCTTGACCGAGCCGGATTGTGCGCAGGGCTGCCTATTTGATGGTTTCCCCAGAACGATCCCGCAGGCGGAAGCTATGGTTGACGCTGGTATCGATATTGATCAGGTAATTGAAATCGACGTTGATCACGAAGAGATTGTGTCTCGAATGAGTGGCCGCCGAGTCCATCCCGGCAGTGGACGTGTCTATCACATTGAGCACAATCCACCGGCGGTTGAGGGTATTGACGACGTAACGGGAGAGGCGCTTATCCAGCGTGATGATGACGCCGAAGACACCGTTCGCCATCGTTTGGGGGTTTACGAAAGTCAGACGCGGCCGCTTGTCGATTTCTATACCAACCTCGAAGGTCCTGCTTATCATAAAATCAACGGCGTTGGCTCCGTTGATTCGGTTACCGCGAGCATAAGAGCGGCGCTCGGTCAGTAGCAATCCTCACCTGAGACCACTAAGCTTGGTCGCCAACTACATGGGGGCCACAGCATGAAAAGTAGCAACATTATTCTTTACCATTATCCAGCGTCACCTTACGCGGAGAAGGTGCGCTTGTTGGCAGGCTGCTTGGATGTTCCCTGGCATTCTGTTGACGTACCCATTCAACCTCCCCGCGAGAGCCTCGCGGTTCTTGCTGGAGGGTATCGGAGAATCCCTGTGGCGCAAATCGGCGCTGACGTCTACTGCGACACCGCGCTCATTTCAGAAGTCATCGCCAACAGAGCAGAGAAGCGCCTTGCTGATGAGGATGAGTCAGTGACAACACTTGCAGACCACGCGGAACAGCAGGCTTTTTTCGCCGCGATTCGACAGAACTCGCAGTTAAAAACCGCCATCGGCTTGATCATGAAGCTCGGTTTTAAGGGCATGATGGCCTTCGCCAAGGACCGAGCTACGTTTGCCGTAGGTTACGCGCCGGCGATGCTCTCGCCCGATCAAGCAAAAGCAGTGTTTAAACAATACCTTGATGATCTTGCAGCTAAGTTGGGTGGTCAGCCATTCCTTGGGGGGCAAGAGCCATGCCTAAGCGACTTCCGCTGCTACCATCCCATTTTTCTCGCCATTGCATTTCGGAGTGTTAAGGCATCCCAACTGCCGGCTGCGGTGAAAGCGTGGATGGCTAAGGTCGAGAGTTTCGGATGGGGGGACGTATCGCCCATGAGCGATCGTGAGGCGCTGGAGATTGCAAAGGCCTCGAGTCCGCAGGCCGTCGATGAAGAAGCGGCCGCCCATCCTGACGTAGGGGCGTGGGTCACTGTCTCTCCCACGGATACGGGCAAAGTCCCGGTCACAGGTACGCTTGTCGGTATGGACGATAATCGCATCAGTTTGTTACGCCGATCTGACGATGTTGGAGACGTGCACGTACATTTCCCGGCAGTCGGATTCGAGTGTACGAAAATTAACCAATAGCTTGTCCGCCGCTATTCATGCTCGTGGGCTGGTTGCCAGGATCCTAAACGACAACTGCTTACTGTACGACCCGGTAGCAGGCGTGCAGAAAGAGAAAACCGAAAAGAGAAACAAAAGAAAAGAGGAAAGCCGGTGAAGGGAACTGCATTAATAACGGGGGCCTCCTCGGGGCTGGGAGCTGAGTTTGCAAGACAACTTGATGGTCGTTGCAGTCACCTGATTCTAGTGGCGCGCAGGGGCGACAAGTTGCGCTCACTTGCTGAATCACTGTCGACCTCTAGCACGATTATCGAATGTGACCTGAGTTTGCCAGATTCTCCAAGGTGGCTGTGTGAAGACATTGAGAATCGAGAGCTCTGCGTTGATGTGCTCATAAACAACGCGGGAATCGCCGGGCCCAATTTGCTCGAAGTCAAAGACTTCTCGGAGCAACACGCGTTTGAGCAGTTGATGATGACAACAGTTGCTGAGTTGTGTAGCCGATTGATTCCCCCCATGCAGGCGCGCGGTTATGGGAGAGTGGTAAACGTAGCATCAGTGGCAGGACGCTTTCCAAGCTCGGATACGGGCAATTATGGGCCTTCAAAAGCGTACGTCATTGCCGTGTCTGAAGAGTTGAACTTGGCGGCCAGATCAGACGGTGTATTCGTCACCGCACTGTGTCCGGGTTTTACACACACTGAATTTCATGAGGTCGCAGGCATGATGGCGGCTAAGAATAACTCACCGAAATGGATTTGGTACGACGCTAGCACCGTTGTGGCTGAGGGTATCAGTGGCTGTGACTCCGGACGTCCCGTGGTGATCTCAGGCCGGTTATACCGTTGGTTGGATCCGTTTCTCCGCTCGAGCTTGTTTCGGGGCACCATTCTTCGGCTGGTGGGCCGCCGTTAGCAATACTGGCCAGCGTACAGGGGCTAGCCTACGGGAGTGAAATAATTCACAATCTCCGCCGGAAAGAACACTACTATTAGGGTTATTAAATGCCAGTGATTAAATTTATTGAGTTCGATGGTACCGAACACGAAGTCGATGCCGATCCCGGCATGACTATCATGGAAGTTGCTATGAAATACGATGTTCCGGGCATCGACGCTGACTGCGGTGGTGGAGCGGTATGCGGAACCTGTCACTGTTTTGTAGAAGAGTCTGCAGGACCCTTGCCTGACGTTGATCCACAAGAAGAATCAATGCTTGGTCTTCGCCCGGATCGCGAGGGCAACTCTCGTCTCAGTTGCCAGATACACGTGAGTGACAGTATTGGCGATATGACTGTGAAGCTTCCTGAATTCCAGATGTAAGTCGATAGCGCAGGATAAAGACTCAGTGGCAATCGCGGCTAGCGATAATTTGATGGGCGAGGATGTGGCAGTGGCACATTCGCATCGCACGCGAGCGCCTAGAAGAGATAGAGAAGTCACATGCGAATGG
>CAJXZI010000102.1 GCA_913063005.1 uncultured Halieaceae bacterium
CAGCTGAATATCATCCAGATAATTTGGAGACCCACCGCCAATATGGAGCCGATCAACCGTTATAGGGTTCTGCGAGGCTTGCGCCATCAACCTCATCTCAAAAGCCAAGGCTTCAAGATATGCATCAATGGTTTTACGGTCGTGTTCAACAAGCGCAAGATGATCGCAGCTTAGACAGCGGCTAGGGCAAAACGGTAGATGAATATACAGCCCGGAAGTTACCGTACTGGAATTCGATATAGCATTCGCGAGACTGAGGTGCGCTGCACTATCAACCAATACCGTGGGATCTCCACCAATAACGTGAGGACCTTGGTGCCTGTTGAAGATGTCGTCTAAGCCCGGTGGCTTTTGATTTGACCATTTCATGGTGAATGAATCCCGTTTTATACCGCGTTAATCGCTGGCTGGGTTCGTCGACCGAAGACCTCAAACGGAAGCGCTACTGGAGCACCAGTCAGTTGTGGGCGCAGAAAACGCAAACCCACGCGACTACCCTAGACCCCCAAAAACATGGCGTCAAGAAAACTTGGACATTTTTCAGACAATCCAGACGATTGATAGCAACTAATGTTCGTGCTTCACGGCGCGAATCTCGGAACCATCTTGCTTGGCCCAGCGCCAAAGTGCGGCTTCATTGACGGGGAAAAGTAGAAAAATATGTTCAATTGAAGCCAAAAGCATCAAACTTGCAACAAGATAAAGAGACAGCTGAGTGGACATCACACTCGATTGCTCCGCGAGCTCGTAGATCTCGAATGTAATAAAAAAACCAGCAAGGGTGGAAATAGGCAAAAGCCAGCTGGCACTCCCAACGCGGAGGTAGGAGGTGAGATAGTGCAGGTGATCGGGTAGCCATCGGTCGTTGAACGCCCTCACACCAAAAAATAAATTCAACTTTGCACTCCAGCGCATGAGACAAAGGACCGTTACCGTGTAACACGCTGTCCGATTGGGTTGGTCCACGCTCATTGCAGCGAGCAATGCTACCGACGCTAGGACCGTTGCCTCATGATAGATCGTTGTCGCCAACGCACCTTTGAAGCGTTGCCAGGTCGATGGCCCACCCGTGTAAACCTTATGATTTGGACCGTTGACGTATCCCAATAAGTAGCTGATCTCCAGCCAACCCCAGATTGTTAGACCGAGTAAAAACCCGCCAGCCACCCCAATGGGTGAGGCAGTGGCAGCATTAAAAGGGAGGTAAATCCACGCCGCCAGGGTGAAAATCGAGTGGGCAATAAAGCCCCGATGGGCTACTTTCTGCGGCTGGTGGACCAACAACAATGCAATACCTGTCAACAGCCACCAAGCGGACACAGCGATGACTATTGCCGGAATCAGCATCAACTTCGATTCGCTAAACTGGATATCGCGTCTCTGTGAGCGCGATCAAAAATTGCTCTGAACTCTTGATAGCTGGTGGGCCCAAATGCCTCAATAGCAATCCAGTAACCCGTAGTCTGATCTATCAAGATGAGACCACCCCGATCTGTTAACTCCAGATCGAAGGTTGGCGCACTCTGGATATTTCTTGCTGCTCTTTCACGCACCAAGGTACGAATAACTCCCCGTAAGAAACTTCCTTCACCGGGCCCATAAACACGCACTTCGGTCGAGCTTTCTGCAGTCAAAACTCTGACTGCTCCGTTTTCACCATCGAGAACCGCCAGCGTTACGCTCGCGACGATAGTTGACTCGGGTCGCTCAGGGGGGCCTTGGTAACCCTCGTTGTTAACAGAAATTAGGGCCCAACCCAGCCCTACTGCCGCGAGCAAAAGAAAAATGGGATGCCGAAGCACCCCGAATAACAATCCGGGCCAACCCACATTACCCCCCCAGCTAGTAATGAACTAGCGTGTTTAAACTGCCGCGATCTGTGCCGCTTCCATTTCAGTTGATGTCTCGCGGATGTCTTCGATGACATTCACGAGTAAACGCGCTACCGCATCAGGGTCCTCAATGCCTCTTAATAGAGGCTGAACTCGCTTGAAGTGAAGCGGTCTTACGTGTGGCCATAACATCAACCAAAATACTTTCGTACCTTCAGCAGGCAAAAAGCTAATGTCGCCAGTCCCGTCTCGGAGCCTTCGCAACCCAGCAGATTCAACTTTCGTAAGGGGTAAATTGACAATCATTGGTAACGCCAACCCCGAACGAATAATTAATCTCCGACTGGTTATCGTGTACAAGGTGCTACTGGCATAAAGCTTTGCCATTAGCGCCAAGATACCGACCACCGTAAGCGCAAGACCACCTTGCCATGCCAGAGTGCCCGTTAGCATAGAGAGTGGCGCCCCATCCATGATTCGATAGATGAGGTGGCCCGCAATCAACACTGAAAAATAGAGCGCGGCTGTGTAGACCTGAAACACGCGTTTTGCCATCGCATCCCAACTCGGAGAAGCCTGCCACAGGACTTGCTCGCCCTCCGGCAACTCTCCGGGTAAGCCGGGAATTGGCTCGTGTGAATATTCGTTCACAGCACAGGTCCCTGACGGCCAGGCATGGCGTACATGGTACCGCCACCGTAGAAGGCAACAATCTTGTCTTCCTCTTGCAACGTCACTTGATCAGGGTTTGCGAGGCCAGGCACCTGTTGGAACTGATCGCTACGAATAGACTTCACATGAACCGTGCCATCACGTTTAACGCGTGCCATTGTCATGGGAAGCAATACGCGCCGCTCACCCACTTCCAGTTCTGCATAGCGGAAGTGTGGTTCAGCACGATCGACCCAGAGGTCAACAACGGTTGCGCCCTGCTCACCATCACATCCAAACACGGCTTTGCCTCTCGGGTCAGGGTCATTGCCATGAACCTTGTGGTCAGCGTCGACACGAAGTGGAACGATTCTCGGCTCGCCGTCGACTGTGAGGTCAGGGTGTTCAGGGCGAATGGCATAAGCCGCAGGGCCCACCCCATCTACCATTGGGTCGCCTGTTGGCTCCAAAGGTGCTCCGGGATGTGCATGCGTTGGCTTAGCCTTTAACTCATACTGCTCAGGCATCGGACCGGGAACTGTGCGCTCCCCTTGGCCATGCGCCAGCTTGTATGTTTTAGGGTCAGGCAGGCCGCCTACCCCGTCACTGTAGTTATCGACAATACCGTCGTGTCGAATTGGGAAACCTTCACGCTTACCTTCTTTGTGAAGGTAGAGCACGAGGTAAACAAACGCACCGCAAAACGCGGTGAACATGATAGCTGCGAAGTCAAAGTAAAGTTCTCCAGTACCCATGGTGTGTCCTCCTGGTAGTGGTTTTCAGCTTGGGAAATCAGCAAGTTGCATAGTGAGTGGTTGGTTTTTGTTAATGCCTAACCGTCGCACCAACGGGCCCAGTGCGATAAGAGAGGCGAATAGGATGATTATTTCTAGGTGGTAAACCGCGCCATAGGGCGCAGCAGGACCCGAGAGCTCGACCGCCACGGCACCTGCCTGAATAAACGCGTCCGTGGTGTCGCGTAGCGCGCCCCCCAAGAAAACAGCACAGCCTGCAGCTGTGGCTTGAACAGCGCCCCACGTACCGATAACGATGCCTGCGGTCGCACTACCCGCCAGCAGCATCGCTGCAGTCAAGGTACCAACAGCGAAAAGGCCATTACCCACACCGATTAAGAAGGTACCGATCGCAAAAAGTGCTAGTGAATCGACGGCGCCTGCAATAATCACTGCAGAGAACGCGAAAACACCTACCACAGCACCGTAGGCAGCGAGTCTCACGGGCTCTCCCGCTCTTCCCAAATAACGGGCAGAGAGGGCCATGGCAAGCAACATGCCGACACCAAACATGGCCGTCAGCCGGGTCGTTTGACTGACAGTCATGCCCAATACCTCAGCGCCGTATGGCTCGAGCAGTATTTCCTGCATGCTAAATCCCAGCGTTCCAAGTGCTACGGCTATTAGCAATCGGTGTGCGCCCGGGTTTGAAGAAAGTGTTCTCCACGATTCTATGAAGGTTGGTCGAGCGACCTCAAAACTCGTCAAGTCAGGGCGTCGCGGCTCCATCTGCCACATCGCAACAATGTTCAAGCCTGCTACAACCAGTGCAGACCCTTGTATGACCTGAATGAGTCGGAAGTAGCTAAATGGCTCAAGTAACAAAGAAAAACCGAGAGCACCAAGCACCATTCCCACCAGCAGCATGAGATAGAGCATAGTCACCACTTGATGACGTGTCTTTTCACTTGCGAGATCTGTCGCCAGCGCAAGACCTGCGGTTTGGGTAGCATGCATGCCTGCACCGACCAAAAATAAAGCGCCCAAAGACATGGCAAAACCTGTCCATGCGGCACTGGGATCGCCAGAGGTCATAAGTATCAGAACGAATGGCATGAGGGCCAGACCGCCAAATTGGCCCATGGTGCCCATCCATAGATAGGGCAGCCTTCGGAACCCCAGGAATGATTGGTGGTTATCGGATCGGTAGCCTATGAGCACTCTCGCTGGTGCCAAAAGCAGTGGCAGCGCGAGCATGGCCGAGACGACCCAGGCCGCCCTTCCCAACTCGACCACCATAATGCGATTCAGAGTTCCATTAAGCAGAACAAAGCAGATACCTACTGACACCTGGAATAGCGAAAGCCTCGCGAGCTTCGACAGTGTTAGATCGCCCTCGACAACGTTTAACCACGGCAAATAACGCGCATTAATCCGCGAGCTAAGCGCCATGAGTTGTTCGCGGGAAATCAACATATGCGTGTCAACTCCATCGCTTGTGAAGTGTAGAAACCGGTCGAAATACGATGCTCCCTACCAAATTCCCAATCGGTAAATTCATTAGAGTTAGCCAGAGACTTTTTCAGTGAAGCCGGCGAGATAGGTTCAATGGCTGGCGAACGATCTGATCTCGGAAACAGCTTGCCGACAGCGTGCATCATGGCGAGCGGCACAGTCTTTGGTGCAAAAGTGAACACCATCGAGGAATCAACACTATCAGCGAGTGTCTCAAGCGTTTTAACACCATCACGCGCTGCGTAATGGATGATCGAATCCATGGCGAGAACATGATCAAAGCGCTCGCCGTGAACCGATCTCATATCACCGACAACGAACTGAATCCGGTGATATTCGTCGCAATCTGAATAGCGCTCATTGGCGAGATCGATCAGCGACTTCGACAGATCGACCGCAATGACCTCGGCTCCTCTCTTGGCCAGTTCAATGGAAATAACTCCGGTCCCACAACCCGCATCAAGCACCCGCTTCCCGCTGAGGTCATCGGGAAGCCAACTCAATAGAAGGTTTCTCATTGACTCTCTGCCCGCACGAACAGTTTCGCGAATACCACTGACAGGTTCGTCTGATGTAAGACGAGCCCAAACGTCGGCCGCTGTGCGATCGAAGTAATCCTCAATCTGCTCGCGCCTCTGTTGATAGTTAGCAGTGGCCATCAATCAAACCCCAAGAAATCGAACAAATCGCGATCTTTCATGGGCTTGACATCAAGGGGCTCTGCCCCGTTCCACATCCCCTCGGCTAGTTGCATGTACTCGTCTTGAACTGCTTTGAGTTCTGGCGAGTCAGGCAACTCAAACAATGTTGATTTTTTGAGTCGGCTCTTACGAATCACGTCGAGGTCGGGGAAGTGTGCGACGCGCTTTAGACCCACAGCGTCATTAAAACGGTCAATCTCGTCGGTGCCCGCACTTCGATTGGCAATAACGCCTCCCAAACGCACACCATAATTCTTGGATTTCGCTTCAATCGCGGCCGCGATCCGGTTCATCGCAAAAATTGAGTCAAAATCGTTTGCAGTAACCACCATTGCGCGCTCCGCGTGTTGCAATGGTGACGCAAACCCGCCGCACACGACGTCACCTAAAACATCGAAAATAACAACGTCGGCATCGTCCAAGAGGTGGTGTTGCTTGAGCAGCTTAACTGTCTGTCCGACCACGTACCCGCCACAACCGGTACCGGCCGGTGGGCCACCCGCTTCGACGCACATCACACCGTTATATCCGATGTGAACGTAATCCTCGGTTCTTAGCTCCTCAGCGTGGAACTCGACAGATTCAAGTACGTCGATAACCGTCGGCATCAGCGCCTTTGTCAACGTAAAAGTGGAATCATGCTTTGGATCACACCCAATCTGAATCACCCGCTTGCCGAGCTTGGAAAATGCGACGGAAAGGTTGGACGATGTTGTACTTTTACCGATCCCACCCTTCCCGTAAATGGCGAATACTTTGGCCTTGGCAACATCGATTTGTTCGTCGAGGTGAACTTGTACACTCCCCTCGCCATCGCCTCTGCCAACGTCTTTGATTGGAATAAATTGATTTGGTGAATTCATGCGGCAACCTCCCCCGTGATCCCTTCAAGAAGGTCTTCAAGGTCTTCACCGGCACGCCGTAGCGCCTCCAGCTGTTCCTCGTCGGCTCCCCAATAGTCTCTTTCTTGTGCTTCGATGAGTCTGTTAGCGACACGTGACGCTGCCACCGGATTGAGCTCGGCCAACCGACGTCTCATGTCTTCATCGAGAATGAATGTTTCTGAAACTTGCTTGTAAACCCAAGGGGATACACCGCCTGCGGTCGCAGACCACCCCATGGTATTGGTCAGATGCGCTTCTATCTGTCGCACACCCTCGTACCCGTGATCGAGCATAGACTCGTACCACTTGGGATTTAAAAGCCGAGTCCGCGTTTCGAGCGCAACCTGCTCGTCCAACGTCCTGACTTTACCGTCACCACCGCCTGTGTGGTCGGCAATATAAACGGGCACTGCATCACCCTTGGCGCGTTGAACGGCGCTGCTGATTCCACCTAGGGTGTCAAAATAGTGGTCAACCGTTGTGATGCCCAGCTCGACGGAATCGAGATTCTGGTAGGCGAGATCAACGTTCCCAAGTACGTTGTTGAGCAGCTCGGTTTGCTGCGATACCGCACCGGATCGCCCATAGGCGAAGCCTTTACGATTGGTGTAAGTGTCGGCAAATTGAGACTCATCATCCCAACGTCCCGAGTCCACGAGTAGATTTACGTTTGAGCCATAGGCACCCTCCGAGTTACTAAACACTCTGAG
>CAJXZI010000103.1 GCA_913063005.1 uncultured Halieaceae bacterium
AATGCTCAACGAGATCACGCAGCAGGGTGTTGTATCTCGTTTCACTGCAGACGTAGCTACGCCCTCAGGTGAGATTGCTCAGCGCGAAGTTGTTCGAGTGGGTGCATTCAACATCATCGACGTTGACGGTAATTACTTGTCTTACGGAAACGAAAAGCTTGCGGAGCTCCCACGTCAGCCTAGCGGTGGGGCAGTTGCTGCAGCAGCGGCACTGGCAGACGCTACGAGCGGACTCAGCCAGTTTGGTATCGACCCAACAGGTCCAACCGGCGGTTCCTTCCTTGCTGCAATCATTGACACGCCAACGCTGGAAGAGCGCTGGCATCAAGGTGGTTACGTAGGCTACGCGATTACTGCGGTAGGTGTGTTTGCGTTCTTGCTGGCAATTGTCCGAGTCATCATGTTGACCATGATGGGTGCGGCGGTTAACAGTCAGCTCAAGTCCGGCGAAGCGAAGGCTAATAACCCATTGGGTCGCGTATTGCTCGTAAGTCAAGAGAATCCAAATATCGATACCGAGACGCTGGAGCTCAAGATGGCGGAAGCGGTTCTTCGTGAGACACCAAAGCTTGAAGCGGGTCTGACCTTGCTCAAGATCATCGCTGCGGTCGCACCGCTAATGGGTCTATTGGGTACGGTTACCGGTATGATCATTACCTTCCAGGCGATCACTATCTTCGGTGCGGGTGACCCCAAAGCGATGGCTGGCGGTATCTCTAGCGCATTGATCACTACTGTATTGGGTCTACTGGTAGCTATTCCGACTGTACTTCTCCACACCGTGGTAAACGGCCGTGCGCAGAAAATCATCCACATTCTCAACGAGCAGGCGACGGGTATTGTTGCCGAGCGCGCTGAGGCGGCGGGTAACTAAGCAGTTAGCTGAGTACGGAGTAGAAGACGATGGAATTGTTCGACACCATCTTGGCGTTCATGGATAAAGGCGGCAATGTTCTCTGGATCATTGCCACACTTGTCTTCTTTATGTGGACCCTGATCATTGAGCGTTTTATCTACTTCCTTGGAGGCGGTTGGAAGGCTGATCGACTGGCGACAGTCAACGCCTGGGAAAACCGTCCTGAGCGCAAGTCTTGGAATGCTAAGCAAATCCGCATGAAGCTTTTGTCAGAAAGCAGAAGCTTTATCAATGACAACATGAGCCTCATCGCTACCTGCGTTGCCCTGTGTCCGCTTTTGGGACTGTTGGGCACCGTAACCGGCATGATCGAGGTCTTCAACGTGATGGCGGTAACTGGCGGTGGCGATGCTAAGTCGATGGCCGGTGGTGTTGAGCGTTCTACGATTCCAACAATGGCAGGCATGGTTGCAGCCCTCTCAGGTCTGTTTGCCAACACGCAGCTCCAGAGAATGGCGGCGCGTGAGCAGCAATTGTTGGAAGATCAGCTGACTTCGGACCACTGAGTGATCAACCGAGGAATTTGAAGTGAGAAAAATAGCGAAACAGCGAGAGGAAGAAGGCGCAGAGATTGATTTGACGCCCATGTTGGACGTCGTCTTCATCATGCTTATCTTCTTCATCGTGGTGGCGTCCTTCCTAAAGGAAGCAGGATTGGAAATTAACCGTCCTGATGACAACCAGCCTCAGGATCCTAATGACTCGGTAAGTATTGTTGTCGAGATCGCATCCGATAATCAGTTGTGGATGGAAAATCGCCGCGTTGATGTGCGCGCTGTACGAGCGAACATCCAGCGCTTGCTTGCGGAAGATCCAGAGGCGCCAGTGACTATCAAGGTTGCAAAAGGCGCAACCACAGGAATCGTAGCTGATGTTGCCGATGCGGCGAGAGAAGCGGGCCAATACAACGTAAGTTGGGCCACTGACAAGGGTTAAGGTATGAGTTTACGAGACCAGGCTGGCTCGTCCGCGGCTTCGCAACAGGACGAAAGCCAAATCGATTTAACGCCCATGCTTGATGTTGTTTTCATCATGCTTATCTTCTTCATCGTGACGTCTTCGTTCGTGAAGGAGCCCGGTGTTGAGATCGATAAGCCAGGGGCAACGACCACAGAGGCGTGCCCGAACGGAACGATTATTTTTGCCGTGGATGATCAGGGCAAAATCCACTACAACAAGAACCCCATTAAACTTGAGCGTGCCAGCTTTTTTGCGAAAGCGGCGAAGGATGAGACGCCGCGAGCAAATATTGTGATCCAGGCGGATTACGATAGCCCTGGGTATGTCGTCGAGGAGTTGTTTGATTCCTTACGGTCGACTTTCACCGCGCCTCCATGCCTCTCTACGATAGACGAGTAGTAAAATGCCAGCGACATTACGATCAATTGTTGGAGCAGTCGTCGCGGTCCCTATCGCTTTCGGACTGTTCTACATAATGCAGAGCCTCATTGACACTCAGTTTGAGCAAGAGGATGTTAAGACACGCAAGATTGCTGACATCGTTGTTCCTGACAAAGTCATCGAGACTAATCTTAAGGAAGTATTGCCCGAGAAGGTCGAAGATCCTGATGAGCCGCCACCTGATATGGAGCCGCTCGATTTTGATATGGACGTGGATATGAGCTCGGCAAATATGGCACCAACGGTTGCTATGAACGTGAGCATCAACGCCTCTGGGCTGTCATCGGGTGATGGTGAGTACCTGCCCATCGTTAAAGTAGCGCCGATTTATCCTCGTCGCGCTCAGACTCGAGGCATCACCGGTTTTTGTATCGTGACCTACACCGTTACGACGACAGGCGCAATTCGCGATCCTTATGTCGAAAACGAAACGGATTGTTCACCAAAAGGCATTTTTGAGCGCGCTTCGATCAAGGCAGCACTCAAGTTTAAATACAAGCCTCGCGTGGTTGATGGCCAGGCCATCGAAGTGGCGGGTGTTCAGAACAAGTTCACTTACGAGCTGGAAGGAGGACGTCGATAATGACTGGATTCGCTTCACGTATCAGCCGTCTTATTTCTGCGACATGCATGGCGACGATAGTTTTAGGCGCGACCATCACACTTGATCGTGCAGGTGTCGTCTCCGTGGTTTCTGATGTCGTTGCCCAGGATGCCGGTGCAAAAAAGAAAGAGAAGACGCGTAAAACACCCGCACTTCGCAACAATATTTACGAGAAGCTTGCGGAAGCTCAGACGTTTGCTGAGGCCAAGGACTACGGTGCAGCAGAAGAAATTCTGAACGAGATGCTCGATGCGACGAGCAAAAAGAGCAAGTTGAACGCCTATGAACTCGCAAATGTTTACAACACGTATGCGTTCTTACGGTATGCCGTTGAAGATTATAAAGGCGCGCTTAATTACTACCAAAAAGTTATCGATCAGCGTCCACAGATTCCAGTAGCCTTGGAAGTGGGAACCCTGTTCACCATCGCGCAGCTCCATTTCTTGCAAGAGAACTGGCAGAAAGGTATCGACACCTTGAACCAGTGGATGGCTGTTACCGAGATCCCTAACACCAATGCGTACGTATTGTTGGCTAACGGCTATTTCCAACTTAAAGATTACGATCGTAGTCTAGAAAATATTCAGATTGCGATTGATCGTGAAGAAGCGGCAGGCAAGCTCCCTAAAGAGCAGTGGTACAACCTTGCACGCTTTATCCACTTTGACCGTGACAACTTCGCTGAGGCGCTCGAAATCCTCGAGATTTTGATCATGTACTACCCTAAGAAGCAGTATTGGGTTCAGGCGTCACACTTGTATGGTGAGCAAAAGGACGAGGCACGTCAGCTCGCCATTCTTGAGGCAACTTACGAGCAGAATTTGCTCGATAAGAGCCAGGATCTCGTTTTATTGTCACAGCTATACCTCAACGCGGAGGTGCCATACCCCGCAGCGAAGACACTTGAAAAGGGGTTTAAGGACGAAATCGTTGAAGACGAGTCCAAGAATTATGAACTAGCCGGTGTTGCTTGGCGACAGGCGCAAGAGGTAACGAAAAGCTTGCCTATGCTTGAGAAGGCGGCGGCGAAGTCGGAAAAGGGCGAGTTGTATGCGCGCCTTGGAAGCGTATATCTTGACGTTGATAAAAACAGAGAAGCAGTTACCGCGATTAGTAAAGGCCTCAAGCGTGGCGGTGTTAAGCGTGCTGATCAGGCTCGGTTAGCGCTCGGTATGGCGTATTTTAACCTTGGTGAGTTCAATTCGGCGCGCAAGGCGTTTCGTGAGGCGGCAAAAGACAAGCGTGCGAAAGCCTTTGCTCAGCAGTGGCTTAAGTACATCAATAGCGAGGAAAAGCGGCTCGCTGAGATTGCTAAAGAACTCGGCTAATCTCTTACGCTGGACATGAAAAAGCCGCCCTTAGGCGGCTTTTTTTATACGGGAAAGAAAGAGCTTAGACCGGAACAACGTTCTCGGCTTGAGGTCCTTTTTGGCCAGCTGTGACGGTGAATTCAACTTTTTGACCATCGGCGAGTGTTTTAAAGCCGTCGCCTTGAATCGCACTGAAGTGAACGAACACGTCGGGTCCGCCTTCCTGCTCAATAAAACCGAAACCTTTGGTTTCATTGAACCACTTAACGGTACCTGTAACTGTAGACATACTATTTTACCTATTACTTAAAAAATGTTTTGCGCAATTGCACTTGTTCGCCGAGGTGTGCTGAGCGGCAAGTGCTACAACAGCGCAACGTTAGCGAGGCACCACTATAGGCCTATCATTCGCCTCAGTCTAATGAACATTTCGTTGCGGTGACAAAAGAGCCAACATTTACCGATTTGTCGATGCTCACTTGGTGCCGGAGAATGAGGCGTCTAAGCATCTCGGTGGTGAATACAGGCCCTTGGTGAGGGCGGGTACAGGCTATCACTTCCCATAATCTGGCCATGCTCCCTCAAATGTGGTGGCTTCTCAGTAGGGAATAAGTCGCTCAGTGGGTAGTAGTTAACCGGAGCCTAAGTCGTCATTAGCCGACAGAAAGCAGCTTGATCGAATCGGTACCGCCTGCTTGGCCAATGCGGGTGCCGTTGGTCATGAGTATGAAGTCTCCCTTCGAAATGAACCCCGCGTCGCTTAGGAACTCCATCGTTCGTGCTTCAACATCACGAGTATCGAAGGCGCTGAGGTCAAAATAGAGAGGAATTACACCACGACACAGCGCGAGCCTCTGTAGTGTTTCAGGGTTTCTACTTAACGCGAAAATAGGTAAACCAGAGCTAAGGCGCGACATAAGCATGGGGGTGCTTCCTGTCTCGGTATGTGAAGCAAGGCCTGCTACGCCCGGGAAGTGATTCGCTCCGTACATCGCGGACAGGGCTATTGTTTCTTGTGGCGTTCGAAACTCCCTGTCTTGCCGATACCGCGAGGTTCGGGCCACCGGATGTCGCTCTGCTCCTAGGGCGGCGCTGGCCATTGCCCGGACAACCTCAACGGGATAAGAACCCACGGCCGTCTCAGCCGAAAGCATGACAGCGTCCGTTCCATCGAGAACCGCATTGGCAACATCAAACACCTCCGCACGCGTTGGCATTGAGTTCTCAATCATGGACTCCATCATTTGCGTCGCAGTAATTACCATTCGGTCGCGCTTTCGCGTTCTCGAGATTAAGTCCTTTTGAATCCCGATAAGTTGAGCGTCCCCCACCTCAATTCCTAAGTCACCTCTTGCCACCATGACGCCTTCGCAGGCGTCAATGATGTCGTCGAGCAATGCGCTCTCAGCAACGACTTCTGCGCGCTCAATTTTAGCGATAATTGCAGCATTGACGTTCACCTCATCCAGAAGACTCCTTGCCTCATCGATATCACTCACCGATGCAACAAATGACACCGCGACGAAATCCGGCTGAATTGTCTCCATACTCTGGATATCAGCTTTGTCTTTATCAGTGAGTGCAGGCGCGGCGATGCCGCCTCCCAGCTTGTTCACACCTTTGCGGGAGCTCAGCTTGCCACCTACAACGACGGTACAGCTGACCGTGGTCTCCGAGACGCCATCCACTCGCAGGCGCATCTTGCCGTCGTCCAATAAGAGAATGTCATCGACTAAAAGGCTTTTGGGGAGATCTTTGTATTCGATCCCGACGCACGAACTATCTCCCTCATCTGCCCCTTTGGTGAGACTGAGGTCGAAGGCATCGCCCGCATTGAGCATCACTGAACCGTCGCGGAAGCCCGCTATGCGGATTTTAGGTCCCTGCAGATCGGCTAAAACACCAACGTAACGATTCTGATGGCGAGCCTGCTTTCGAATACGATTTGCCACACGCTGATGGTGTTCGGCCGAGCCGTGGCTAAAATTTAATCTGAAGACATCGACGCCGGCTGCTATCAATCTGCCGATCATGTCCTCACTATCACTACCAGGTCCAACAGTGGCGACGATTTTTGTTCTGCGGTGCACGCGGGCAGCGTCTGGTTGCACGGTGTTTAGATCTCCAACTCTCGTATTAGGTCACGTGTTTTATCTGAGAAGTCTGTGAATGCGCCATCGACCTCGAGGTCGACGAATAATTTTTTGTGTAGTTCTCTGAAGTTTACACCGTCTAGGCTGGGTGAATCTGCCCGCAACGTGAAGGGGTGCAAAAAAAGACCCAAGTTTTTTGCGCAAAGGACCATTTCGCTAGGGCCACCGTCCTCTGCGAACAACAATGGAACGTGCGGACCTATGCCGTCTGCGTAGCTGGCAAGCTCCTTAACACCCTCGGGGGTTTGCATGTAATCAAAATCTCCCCTGATGTCTGAAGGCATGCCTTCACAAACCAGCTGAATCAGGGTGCTCGAGAACCCAGGATCGGCCTTGAAGCGCTTGAGTGTCTCAGGGTCAAAACACTGAATAACCGTATTCAATGGATCGTTCAGGCGATTGAACTGTTCAAGAACATTGAAGACGGCGGTGAAGAGGTCAGCTCCAATACGCTCGTGATATTCCGGCTGTTTTAGTTCGATATAAACCCCCGAAACGTGATCTCCTTTAGTGTTTAAGCTATCGATCAACGCCAATTCCTCGGCGAGCGTAGGAACCTCGAACCCATCGAACGGCCCCGCATGTCGGTCTGAAAATACCCGATTTCCCTCTTCGTCTGTTCGCTCGTGTG
>CAJXZI010000104.1 GCA_913063005.1 uncultured Halieaceae bacterium
GAATGGAAAGAGTATTTAAATCCTTCCCTTCAAGAATTTTCAAGGCAAATAGGATATGAGGGAAATATTGACATTGGTAGTCCATGGATAAATTACTATTCAAAAGGAAACTTTCAAGAAGTCCATCATCATATTGAATGTGATTTTGCTGCAGTTTTCTTTGCTAATGTTGGAGAAAACTTTTCAAGATTTTATTTTCAACATAGATTGGCTGGATTAATTCCTCCGAAAATTGATAAACTTATCAATTTGGGAGATTGTTGGTATACTTCTATTAATCCTGGTGATATGATCGTATTTCCTTCATATCTTTTGCATGGAGTAACCCCACATAATAATGATCTGACAAGAAAAACCTTGTCTTTTAATTTTACCCTTTGTGATTAATTATGCGTGATGAATTTCTTTGGGTCGAAAAATATCGACCCAAAACTATTGAAGAATGTATTCTCCCAGAAAATATTAAAACAACATTTCAAAACTTTCTTGATAAGGGGCCAGCCTAGGGCAGCTCATGTTTCTGCAGCGGATAGCCGCGATCGCGGTAGTGCCGCCAGGCGCTTCTTAGTGCCTCCAGAGACGCCTCGTCCTGCGTAACAACCTCTGCCACACGCTCAAAGCGTGCGAAGTAAGAGGGCGGCGACAATGCGAGGTTGATCAGCACATCGCTGTGAGCTTCAGGGCTCTGTTCATACGCCAGAACCACCTGTTCATCCGGATTATTACTGGCCGTCTCATGCGGCACGAAACTTGTTGCCTTGAATTCCCAAAGGTAGCTATCCAATGCCGCCAATTGTTCAGCAGATTCGCAGTTAATGAATATTCGGTGGCCACGACCCAAAGCCTTCTCTGTCAACCTGGCGGCGACGCTTAGGCGCGCCTCCGAACCGGCTGTTTTGACAACATAGAAGTCTACCCGAGTCATTGAACAGTGCGTCGCGTTTATTTTTGGCGTAGATATTCGACGAGCAACGGAACAGGTCGGCCGGTGGCGCCTTTCTGCATGCTCTGAAACGCAGTGCCTGCTACGTCCAAATGTGCCCATTTGTACTTCTCGGTGAATCGCGCAAGGAAGCAGGCCGCTGTGATACTCCCAGCTGAGCCAGTTCCAATATTCTGCATGTCGGCATATTTGCTGTTGAGCTGTTTGTCGTACTGCTTGTTGATTGGTAGGCGCCATGCCTCGTCACCCGATGCAAGGCCCGCTTTTGTCAGTGAGTCAGCGAGATCGTCATCATTCGCGAATAGACCCGTTGCCTCGTGACCTAGCGCGACAATGATGGCGCCCGTGAGGGTTGCTATGTCAACTACCTCAGCGGGCTTGAAGCGTTCAACGTAGGTAAGCGCATCACAAAGAACAAGGCGGCCCTCGGCATCCGTATTCAGGATTTCTATGGTTTTCCCTGACATTGAGGTCACCACATCACCGGGTTTAGTTGCGCAGCCGCTAGGCATATTCTCTGCTGCAGCCACCACACCGATGACATTAATTGTTAGACCGAGCTCAGCAACGGCTTGCATTGCGCCAAATACCGATCCCGCGCCACCCATGTCGAATTTCATCGACTCCATACCTTTTGCCGGCTTCAGTGAGATGCCGCCAGTGTCGAAGGTGATGCCTTTACCAACTAGGCAGTAGGGCGCGTCTTTTGCATTGCCGCCTTGGTACTTGATCACAATGAGCTTTGAGGGTTCGTCGCTACCGTTGCCCACAGAGAGCAAGGATCCCATGCCCATCGACTCCATTTTTTTCTCATCGAGTACGGACACAGAGAGCGAGTCGTATTTACGACCGAGTGCTTTCGCTTCCTTGGCAAGATACGTGGGTGTGCAAACGTTACCTGGCAGGTTGACGAGCTCCCGAGTAACGTTGGCGCCCTGGCCGATTGCTAAACCGTTTTGCAGCGACTTTTTAGCTTTCGCCGTACTGATAATCTCGCCGAGTGCAACCGTCAGTTTTTTAAAGACAGGTCCGGGTTTTGGTGAGCCGACAGTCGCTGTGTAGTGGTAACAGCTCATTGCCGTGTCTCTTGCAAGAAATTCCATGAAAGACGTTATCGAATCAACATCTGCGCACACACCGTCCGCGACGAAAGTCGCGGCCTTGGCTTTACTCGCCGCTAACGCTCGGGCAACAGCTGCACTAACCGTTCGTTGCGCCTTAGCTCCGAAGTTTTCTGACTCACCGCAACCGACTGCAAGGATGCGTGCAACCGATTCACTGCCGATCATCGCGGTAACCTTGCCAAGCTTAGTCTCTGCCTCGCCAATATCTACAGCACGTTGTAAAACACCACCTGCCGCTGTATCAACATCGGCCGACTGACCTGATAAGGCTTGATTGGCAAAAAGCGGAACAATCACGAGCTCGTGCTTTGTGCCTGAGACTTTGATGGCCTTGGTTGCAGTTACCGTGAGTTTTGTCATGGTATTTCCTTACGTAAATCAAGCTAGTCATTCGGCCGCGTAGTGTATGATGATGCGCGTTAGAACTAAACCTTGCGGCGGCTATTTGCCTACCGATTCTTGGATTAATTACCGGTATAAAATGAGAGCAGCGCGGTACCTGACCTATGACGTCGTCACACACACGGGAGCCGTTTCCCTGGTTCTGTTCCTAGTGGTGTTCAGCGGTCGTTTTATTAAATACCTCGCAGAGGCAGCCATCGGTGATTTGTCAGCCGGAATCCTGTTGCCGATTATGCTGTACAAACTGCCCGCATTCTTTGAATTGATCCTGCCGCTGGGGTTCTACATAGGCGTGCTTTTGTCCTTCGGGCGTCTTTATGCTGATAGCGAGATGGTGATTTTTCGGGCTAGCGGGACGAGTCAGTGGCAGTTATTCAGTCGCATCTCTACTGCTACGATCGCGACGACCTTGCTCGTGGCCACACTTGCACTCGTGTTGGGGCCAAATGGTGCTGCAAGGGCCAATGCACTTTTGGCCGAGCCCAGATCTGCTGAGGGGATGCATGTACTGGCAGAGGGCCGCTTTAAAAAGCAGCGAGCAGGCGATTACGTTACCTACGTTGAGCAAATCAGCGACGATGGAAAAATGAACACGGTGTTCGTTGCCGAGCGCCAACGCTCTGAATCGGGCACGGTGCTATCGACCACGCTTGCTGAGAGTGGTGCTATCGAAATTGATCCTGAGTCCGGCCGCCGATATCTGCAGTTATCCAATGGTCATCGATATAGTGTGAGCCCAGGAAAAGCCGAATTGACGCAGGCGCGGTTTAACGGATACCGCTCGCTTATTCCCGAGATAGAGGGGGGCTTGCGATCGCAGGCACAGGTAGAGACGCTACCAACATCCGCACTGATTGGCAGTGACAATCCCGAACACATAGCTATTTTGGGGTGGCGTATCTCGCTGGCCCTGATTGTTCCAGTGATGGTGCTTTTTGCAATACCACTGAGTCAGACAGACAGTCGGCGAGGACGCTATGCGAAGCTTGGGCCCGCGCTCATTGTTTTTTTGCTGTATTTCGTTGCGCTCTCACAAGCTCGATCCATGGCCGAGGAGGGCGGCTCGCTAGTAGTATTTGTCGTTGTTCACAGTCTTTTCACAGTGGTGGGTGTCGCGCTTATGCTGGGCGATGACCTGCGGCGGCTGCTGAAAGGTGACCGGAGTGCTAGTGGTGCCGCGCGAGGTTTGTCGTGAGACGGCTTGATCGTTATCTAATGAACACCTTGTTCTTGTCGATCATTGGCGTGTTGGCGGTTCTTGTCGGTTTGGACGCTTTGAGCCAGCTGATCGATGACTTGGGAGACTTGAGCGATACTTATCACTTCAGTGACCTTCTCGTATTCATTGGTTTAACTATCCCTAGAAGAATTCAAGAGTTCGTTCCGTACGCAACGCTCATCGGTGCACTTTTCGGATTGGGTAGGTTGGCAACAACGAGTGAGTTGACAGTCATGAGAACGGCGGGATTGTCACTGAGAAAACTCGCTTGGATGGCGATAAAGCCCGCTCTTTTAATTTCCCTCGGTGGATTCCTGATAGGGGAGTACGTTGCCCCGGTATCAGAGCAGATGGCTATTAGCCAGCGTGCGCTTGCGCAGCGGGACGACCCAAATATGGCGGGGCGTTACGGCGCTTGGAATCGCGATGGCAATACCTTTATCAACGTCGAGGCCGTCCAGCGAGGTGGCCTAATATTCGGTGTTATTCTGATCGAATTTGACGATGATGGGACGTTGAAACGCACGGTTAGTGCCGATCGGGGTACTTATCAGAATGAGCAGTGGTTGCTCGAGGGCGTCTCTACGACCGAGGTAACTGAGGCCGGTACGCGCGTAGAGCGTCTTACAACTCGAATTTGGGAGTCGGAAATCACACCCAACCTCCTTACGTTGGATGCGGTCAAGCCGGAGAGTCTGCCAGCCGTCCAGCTGTGGCAATACGCCAGTTACCTGCGCGGGCAGGGGCTGTTGGCGAATGACATTGAGTTGGCGTTTTGGAATAAAGTGCTTCAGCCGCTGTCCTGTGCAGGCCTTGTGGTTTTGGCAATGTCTTTTATTTTTGGCCCCCTTCGAGAGGGGAATATGAGTACGCGCATTTTTGTCGGCGTACTCGCTGGGGTGGTTTTTAGAATCAGTCAGGACTTTTTTGGTCCTGTGAGTTTATTGTTGGGACTGGGCGGTGGTGTTGCGGCGTTGCTCACCGTACTGTTGTGTTGGGCGGTGGGTGTCCTTCTGTTAAGGCGCGAACAATAGGACAAGCTGGCTCTGGCTTGTTTTGATGCCACAGCGTCGTCTGCATCCCTCACCCTACGATTGTGTTGGACGTTGGGTGTCGTGCACTTAGCGCGCGAACAATAGGACAAACTGGCTCTGGCTCGTTTTGACGCCACAGCGGCGTCCGCATCCCTCACCGTCTGATATCCGACTGACCTTGCTGCAGGGCGCGCTTGGAGTGGCATACTGCTGGCCACGCCACGCCACGCCACGCCACGCCACGCCACGCCACGCCACGCCACGCCACGCCACGCCAACCATGGCTTGGTGTCGCTATGTGGAATTATGACTTCTTGCGTTTAGGCGTCTGTAGAAGTTCTGTGCCCGAGAGCTTGTCGTGAAGGTAGTGCCGCGAGGTATTGGTGAAACGCCAAAGCATCCCGCTTACTGCGATAGCCGCAGCCATTATGTAGATTCCGCTCGGCGCGTTATTCACATCATAGAAGATAAACGGAAGGAGGGCTGTCAGAAGGGGGAGGCATGCAACCGCAACTCTTATGATTGCCTGGCCCCAGGTTACCCGCTTGCTGGCGTTGTGTTGTGCCACGAGTTTCACGCGCCATGCCTGCATCCCAAGCGTCTGGCCCTGTTGGCGCCAAAAAATCCCGAAAAACGCTATGAGTGCTGCAAGCGCCAAAACCCATTGCTGCCATGCGGGAACCGCGCGCTCTGTCGCAGTCTCGACAGGGCCGTATATCCATACCAAGACCGCAGAGGTCAGCATTAAAAGCGGTATGATGAGAAAAAGATCGTACACCATCGCCAGCAGGTGACGCCATACAGGTGCTCTTGGGTAACTAGCTATGTGTTCGGGGGTATCAGTAGGGTTGGAACTCACACGTATGTCCAGATCGCGGGCTACTCGGCGATCAAGTGTAAATGATCTGTCACTACATTGGGCGGTCTTTTGTCCCGCACTAGATTGGGGATTGTATCGCCGTGAGGTGCTAACGAAAGTGTCGATCCCGCTAGGGCCTGTTGCGTCGTTTCCGAGTCGGGTGGTCGATTGTTCGTTGAATCCACATCGCTGGCGGAGACGACCTCCACCCGAAGGGCGATTCCCCATGATGAAAACTGTGTTAACAGCTTTTCGGCTTCTTCCGCGGTGCAGGACCGCTTAATTCGATGCGAGTTGCCGTTGATTAACACATTAGCCTGCTCCTCAGGCAAGTTAAAGGCCCGCATTAAGTTGTCGCGCAACACGGCTAGGGTTTTCGTGTCGTACCCTGCTGAATCCAGCCAAACATCCATAGCTACAGTGGTCATTGCTACTCGCTCGGTTTTCCTTCCGTCTGGTATCCTACACAACGAAGTAGGAGTGTAGCCCATGGAAAGTATTCAGAATCAACTTGAAAGCCGTCTCAAGACACATTTCACACCCGTTTTTTCTGAAATTGTGAACGAGAGCCACATGCACAATGTGCCACCCGGCTCAGAGAGCCATTTCAAGATCACCGTAGTCTCGGACAAGTTCAATGGCTTGCGTCTCGTAAAGCGCCACCAGGAAGTCTACGGATTGGTCGCCGATCTGCTGAGTGGACCCATCCATGCACTGGCGCTACATACAATGACAGCTGAGGAATGGGCTGCCAAGGGCAATGTTCCGGACTCACCGGATTGCCTTGGGGGAGGTCGTTAATGTCAATTGACGCTGCCAGCACGCAGGTAGCCGCGCTTTACCGATTCGTTCGTCTGGAGGATTACGAAAATCTCAGGGATCCGTTGCTCGAATTTTGCGAAGCGCGGGGTATTCGCGGAACGCTATTATTGGCGGACGAGGGAATTAACGGGACGATTGCGGGCACACAGCAAGCTATTTCAGAGCTGCTCGCCTATCTCAGGCGGGATGATCGACTCGCAGATTTGGATTGTAAGTTTTCATACAACAGTGACCGGCCTTTCTTGCGAATGAAGGTGAAGTTGAAAAAAGAGATCGTCACCATGGGGCGTCCAGGTATCGATCCAAACCAATGCGTTGGCCGTTACGCGTCGCCCGAGGAATGGAACGCTTTAGTCGATGATCCCGACTGTCTCGTTATCGATACGCGTAATAATTATGAAGTTGAGATTGGGGTGGTTCGGCGATGCCGGCCGGGCCACAGCCCGGGCTGCTGATTGCTGCCCCACCCGGTTCAGACGGGAAGGCAGCGCCTTCCCTCAG
>CAJXZI010000105.1 GCA_913063005.1 uncultured Halieaceae bacterium
CGTATCTTGAGTCAGTACAACGTCGGCGCACAAACGCGCCGAACAGAGAACTCCGCCTGGCATGACGAGGACGTGCTGGAGATCCATCCAGAGGATGCGCAAGAGCGCGGTGTCTCTGAAGGAGACTGGGTGGGTATATCGAGCCGAATAGGCGATACAGTGCTGCGAGCGAAACTTTCGCAACGCGTGCGTCCCGGGGTGGTCTATACGACGTTCCATCATCCGGTCTCAGGTGCCAACGTCATTACCACCGACAACTCTGACTGGGCGACAAATTGCCCAGAATACAAAGTGACAGCAGTGCAAGTGACGCGGGTGTCCCAGCCGTCGGCATGGCAGGAGCGTCAGAAGTCGTTCGACCGCAAACAGAAGCAATTTGTGAAGGAAGCGGTCGTTGGCTGATCAAGGCCTTTCGGATTCAGCTGTCTTAGTTGCCCGCACGCTATCAGACGATACAGGTTCGAAGGCGACAAACGATCTCGTCGTTTGTGAAGTGCCCGTGGCGCTCTCGTTTAACGGCATCTCTTATGCGGTAATGATGGCGACACCCGCTGACCTCGAGGATTTCATAAGAGGTTTTGCCATTGGCGAAGGGATCGTTAATTCTCACGCTGCGATCTATGACATTGAGATAACCGAGGCAGCTGGTGGGGTTGATGTAAATGCATCGGTATCAAACGAAACCGCGTTTAAATTAAAAGATCGCCGGCGCTCGATGGCAGGGCCCAGTGGTTGTGGCTTGTGCGGTATCGAGTCGATTGAGCAGTTAAGTCGCGATATCAAACCAATACCGCCTGATGAGCCTAATCCTCAGGTCCCATCGAAGGGGGCCTTAGATCGTGCGCTTGCAGGACTTCGCCCCCTCCAAGATATCTCGCGGCAGACAGGTGGCGCGCATGCAGCAGCTTGGTGCTCGCCCGATGGCGAGATTCTTGCGCTACGGGAGGATGTTGGACGCCATAATGCGCTGGATAAGATTCTTGGTTGGCGTTCGTTGAACCCCAGTGAGGGCTTCCTACTCGTTAGTAGCCGCGCCAGTTTCGAGATGGTGAGTAAGGCGGCGACAGCTGGGGCGTCGATTTTGGTCGCAGTATCAGCACCCACATCCGCTGCAATCGACGTCGCAAAACAAGCGGGTATTTGCCTAATTGCCTTCGCGACAGAAGGTCGCTCCGCACGTTACTCCTGAGCGCAAAATGTGGCTGAGTATTTGAGTGCGTTGATTCGATTAAGCGAGCCTCACGTCGAGCGGGAGTTTGTGGTACAACTTCATCACACATTAGGTTCATTACACATTGGCGCACGCGCTTTTAAACCGTTATGACAACAGTGACCCAACTATCAGACGGCCGCCGTCAACGAACTGAGCGCAGTCGTAAAGCGATGATTGATGCTGCGTTAGCGTTGATTCAAGAAGGCAATTTTGTGCCCACAGCGCGCGAAATTGCCGAGCGGGCAGGCGTCGGAATTCGTTCGTTCTTTCGACATTTTGAAGATATGGACAGTTTATTTTTGGCTGTCGACGCGCAGATCTCGCAATCCGTACTTGAAAGCTTTCTCAACCGGGGTGATCGCGAGGGCGCTTTGGAGCAGCGGATCGAGTCACTCATAAGTACTTATACGAGTGCGTTCGAGACGCATAAAAATCTGTTGCTTTCGACGAAATCACTTCGATGGACATCTCAAGTACTGAAAGACAATTACGACCGCTACCAAACGCTATCACGCAATAACAAAGAAGCCTGGATTCCAGAAATCACAGCGCTTTCAGATGATGAGCGCCACCTAGCGGACGCGTACTTGTCCTTTGAGATGTGGCATCGGATTCGAGAGATCCAAGGACTATCGGTCTCAGACGCGCGCACTGTGATTCTCACAGCATTCCGCAAATTACTTTGAAGCTACTCCGCGTTCCTCGTTAATTTAAGGCGTGCATTGCCGCGCACTATTGATATGGCAGTTTCTGTGCCATATGTTTGTGAGGGTTTTCGTGATAACTCGATCGCGCGACGTTGAGCGGGTTTGAATAAGTTGAACGGGTTTGAATAAAAACGGGTTTGAATAGAGAAACCGACTCACAAACTTGTGAAAAAATGTTTTTGGCAATGCGCCCGAGGGCGCTGGCTTTGGGAGAAGACTGATGACGCAGCAATTCAAAGAGCAGGGCGGTGCAGCCACCATGGACCCATCTCCTTTGCAGCGATGGTTAACCTCTCGGCTCGCCATGCATATGAACAGCGAGCGCCGCTTTGAGAAACGCCGTGCAGACGCTGAGCGTGCGCGACAGAAATCGGGACGTCGTCATGTCGTCGATTATTTCCACCAAACCGAGGATGGCTACAGTTACCTTGCTGCTCAGGTCTTATCGCAACTCGCTGAACGCTACGATATTGAGATCAGGTGTCATCTCGTCAGAGGGCCTGAGGGTAATAACGCCCCCGATGCGGCGTTATTACTAAAATTATCGCACTATGACGCCTCTCTGATCGCATCTGAATATGGGTTGGATTTTCCTGTTGACGGAGACAGTCCTAGCCGCGACAACATCAAGCTCGCATGCGCCATTTCGGCTTCAGTTGACTCTCAGGAGATGCTTACGGTTTTACCCAAAGTGGGTGAAGCGCTCTGGCGTAACGACACTCAGGCACTTGAGGCTCTTGCTGGTTTGCATGGAGTTGCGACCGACTCCGAGGTCGAGGCGTCACTGAACGCGGGTACGGAGCTCCGTGCCCAACTCAAGCACTACTCTGGCGCGATGTTTTATTACGAAGGCGAGTGGTACTGGGGTATCGATCGACTGCATTATCTTGAAGAGCGTCTTGTAAGCCTTGGCGCTTCTCGATCGCCCATGGAACCTCTCGTAGCACCGTGTCCCGACGTCTCGGTAGAGGGGGTATCGGACGCTTCAGGGCTGACGCTTGAGTTCTTCCCCTCTCTGCGAAGTCCCTACACATCGATTGTGTTTGATGAGACCGTAGCCTTAGCGGAGCGCACAAATATCAATTTTGTGATGCGCCCCGTGCTTCCTATGGTGATGCGGGGTGTTCCTGCAACACGCGAGAAGGGCATGTACATCTTTTCTGATACCGCTCGAGAAGCGCGACGGCGCGGTGTGCCCTACGGTAACTTCCATGATCCGATTGGTAATCCTGTTCGCCGTTGCTACGCGATCTATCCCTGGGCTGTTTCGCAGGGGCGAGGGACTGAGCTGCTATCAAGTTTTCTCAAGCACGCGTTTTCGATGGGTGTGAACACCAATAACGATCGCGGACTTAAGCGTGTGGTGGAAGCTGCGGGTCTTGATTGGGGGGAGGCTCAAACGCATCTGAGAGACAGTGAGTGGGAGGAAATACTCGAGGACAATCGACTCTCAATGTATCAGGGAGGGCTCTGGGGTGTTCCCAGCTACCGCTTAATCGACGCCGCTGGGAATACCCACCTTGAAATATGGGGCCAAGATCGCTTGTGGCTCGTTGCCAGAGAGATTCGACGATTGCACGAAGCGGTCTAACAGTGGGCCTTGTAGGGGCACGGTGTGCACAGCCCTCAATTTGCAAACTAGAGGCATCTGCCCTAAACCTAACTGATGCCAGCAAGCTACGCAGATGCCCCCCAGGCCAAGGGAGGATGTCTTCCAAACCAAGGCGGTGCCGCGTCGATGCTGCACAAAGGCATAGCCTCTTCTCAAAGGCTATTTGATGAACACAGGACGCCTAAACGGGGGTGACCGGCAGCACTCGTGGTGCCAGATCAGCCGAAGCCCAAGGCCTTGGCTTCTTGGGCCAGAATCTTAGCAACGGCGGGTTCTGCCTTAACCATCTCGAAGAGTGCTGAGAATTTTGGATAGGTCTCGGCTGGGACGTCATAACCCGCATAGCTTGCGTTGATGAACGGTGTGACAAGCGTCAGATCGGCGAGTGTAAATTTTCCGAAGATAAAGCCTTGTTCAGGCAACTGACTTTCAATGTAGTTGAGCAGCGGCGGTAATTTCTTCTCGATAATGTTGCTGATCAGCGCTTCGTCGGGCTCCTGCTTGAAGGCTCTTGGTCGCATAAAACGCTGGAAGAAAATACCGGCGGCGAGTTCGGCAACAGGCCCTGACGCGAAGTCGTCATACCAATCCGCCATTGCTTTATCGTTTAGTGAAGTTGGGTAAACCGGTACTTCAGGATAGGCGGCCTCGAGGTAACGGCAAATAACCTTTGAATCCCCTAGAGTGAGATCACCGTCAACCAACGTTGGGATCTTTCCGAGCGGGTTGAGCTTTTTATACTCCTCATCGCCTGTGAACGGCATTTGAACCACCATCTCGTAATCGAGACCTTTTAGTTCGAGCGCGATAAGAACTTTTCTGACAAAAGGCGAGCCGTGAACGCCGTGTACTTTGAGCATGTGTACCCCTTCTGGAATGGTGCAGGTGTGACTTGGTTGCGATTGTTTCTGCGCCGCGAGTTGGCTTTTTTCTGTCCTTCGCGAAGCATTTTTTATTCTTCTAAAAATATAGCGCTTTACGGCCCGGTTGGCACCTCACGAACATCATCCCTATTAACTTCTTACCCAGAAGGGGCACATTAGGATTTCAGTGCACACGAATGTTTTGTAATAGGGACTTGTAAGCGACTGCATCAGCATCGACTATTAGCCGCTCACCCCTTAAGCAAGCGCTGAGTTATTGGAGACGCCCGTGGCCAAACTGACCTTTTTTTATGATCTTTCATCTCCGTGGACTTATCTCGCATTTAACAATGTCCATGAAGTGCTTGAGGACACAAACGCAGAAGTGATTTGGCGTCCGTTTCTTGTCGGTGGCGTCTTTAACGCGGTCAACCAAAGTGTGTATGCCGCCAGGTCCAACCCGAGTGACCCCAAGGTCATCCATAATTTCACCTGGCTTCATGAGTGGGCGAGGTTGGCTGGCCTTCCACTGGACTTTCCCACGGAGCACCACCCGGTTAAATCAGTGTTACCGATGCGCGCATGTTGCGCTTTGGAGGACAATCAACCCTTACTTCATAGTTTTACGAAAGCGGCCTTTGATGCCTACTTTGCTGAGGGTAGAAATATTGATGACCCAGATGTTGTGGCTGATATCGCAGACAGCATGGGTATCGACGGCCAAGCACTCGTGCAAAAGACGACGACGCAAAGCGTTAAGGATCGCTTGCGGTCGAATACTGAGGAGGCTATCAGTAAAGGTGCTTACGGGTCTCCTACAATGATTGTGAGCGAGGGTCAGCTCTATTTCGGGAATGATCAGCTTCCTCTCGTTCGTCAGGCACTCATGACTGCCTGAGATCAACGGAGAGTGAATGCAGTGGGGAGAAAAGGGTAGCGCTCTGCGATAAAACCAAGACAAATGTCAGAGGTAAGCGCAAAGAGAAAACTGGCAGTGGCCCGAGCAGTCACGACAACAATCGCGACCACAGCCACAGCCACAGCCACAGCCACAGCCACAGCCACAGCCACAAAAGCAACAGCCACGCGGGTACTGAGGACGAGGCAGAGCCGTCTTCAATGGCTTAAAGAAGCTTGAAGCGTGGCCCTCGTGGTGCTGGGGTTTTATGTTCCGCTGGCAACTGACACAAGCGCTCCATTTTGTTGACGCTACCGTCCGCATACTCCCAGACGAGCAAATCGCCCTCTCGATAGCGCCTTACGACTCTCGGTCCCCATCCGAAGACGTAAAAATTGAGCACCTTGTCTTCCCAAATCATCGAGGCAGATGTGCGCATGCAATACTCACGACTGCCGGCGGTAAACAACACTCGGCCCTCAGTGTCATTTGTATTGAGGCCCCCAGAGCTGTTGGGGCCATAGTCGTGGATGATGCCTGCCGCTGTAACGACGACTCGCTCTCCGCATTGCTCCACTCTCTCCACGTGTCCTTTGCGTGCTCCGCTAATGGCTCGCCAAAGCCCTCGGATGTCGTCGGCATCACCTGGTAGTGGCTCCGAGCAATCTCTCAATATGGGCAGAGGGAAATGATTATAAGCACAGCCCGGGGTATTTCCTTTGGGGATATCACTTGCCAGTAGGCCCGTGCCATCGAGTGTGGGTAGCTCGCAGTAGTTCAAGACGGAGCCGTCGCCGGCCAGCGTGTCAGGGTCGATGGTCAATGGTGGTCGAGGTGAAAGATAAGCTAACCAAAAGACTCCCAGGATCAGGCTGAGCGCCGCAGCAGATAGGTATTTGAGCAGCGTTAACATAGACGTCCGGATATAGGGTCCGTGGATGGTAGACGACTATAAATGTTCAAGGTCGCAAAATAATTCCGTCTTGGGCGCTGACCTCGCCGTCCAGCATGGCGACGATTTTTTCTGCGATCGCCTCGGGCCCATTTGACTCAGATATTTGAATCCAGCTTTGTGCTGCAACAATGAAGTCAACCATGGCTGCGCCCATTTGCCGCATCATCTCGCCAGAGCCGATACGCTCTCGCAAAACGGCGATTTGATCGGGCGCTGACCAAAAGATGGGTTTTGCACCAGGAAGCTTTGTTGATGCGCCGAACGCACCGGCATTCCAGTGCGTTTTACCAACCGAACCCGAGTAGGGGATAGTCTCTTCAAGTCGATGGTGAAGCGCCGCTACAACATCGCTATTACCCGCAACATCAAAAATGATTGACTGCTCACCTACCTCGATCTGGTCGATTTCGTCGTAGATGGGAAACTACTATGGATCCCGAGACTCGTCGCATGCTGCAAGTTACTATTGAAGATGCGATTGGTGCTGATCAGTTATTTACCACTCTGATGGGAGATCAAGTTGAACCTCGTCGCAACTTCATCGAGGAAAATGCATTAAACGTTGAAAATCTTGACGTTTGATTGTGTAAACTGATTAAAAAACTGTGCGCTTGCACAGTTTTTTTTTGCCAAAATTGTTCTATC
>CAJXZI010000106.1 GCA_913063005.1 uncultured Halieaceae bacterium
ACAGACTAAATCATTCACGTACCGTTGATTTGATCCGAAGCGGCTTAGTTCAAACGGCCAACGGTGAGTTTTTGCTTTCTGTTTACCAAGAGAGCACCCAGGGGCATATCCACATGGCCCTGAGTACGGGTGACATATCAGTAGATTCGCCGACGCTTGTGCGTGTGCACACAACATGTGCCCTGCGTGACTTGATGTCGATACCGGCGCCGGAACGCTCCTCATGGTCGATCCAAGCCAGCTTGGCTCGTGTACGCGAGGAGGGTAGTGGAGTCGTTGTGTTAATAAACAAAGAAGCGACTGATTCGGAGCTTTTAACGCAAGTGGACGCGGTCTTGGGTCGGCAAATATTAGATCATTCACAACAGCGTTCAGTGGGTTACTCGCAGGTCGGCATGGGTGCGCAAATTTTGCGTGACTTGGGCGTTGGTAAAATTCGCCTCATGGGGCCACCAGTCAAGTACAATGCCCTTGAAGGCTTCGGGCTTGAAGTCGTTGAATTTATAGAGCCATAAGCCGCGTACAGCGCGTGACGAGGAGAAGAGAAATGGCATCACCATCAATTGCAACCACGGAAGGTCAGCTTCACAGCGTATCAGGAAAGTTTGCCTTGGTTGTTGGTCGCTGGAACAGCTTTGTTGTCGAGCACCTCCTTGAAGGAGCCATCGATACACTCAAGCGACACGGTGTGAATGAGGATCAGCTTCATATCGTCCGAGCACCCGGCGCTTTTGAAATACCACTCGTGTGCCAGGCAGTAGCCAAGCGTGGCGATGTCGATGCGATTATTGCGCTGGGCGCGGTTATTCGCGGCGGAACCCCACACTTTGAGCATGTTGCCGGTGAGTGCACCAAGGGTATTGCTCAGGTGTCGCTCGACTCGGGTGTGCCGATCGCTTTTGGTGTTCTAACGGTTGACTCCATTGAGCAGGCGATCGAGCGCTCAGGAACCAAGGCCGGCAACAAAGGCGCGGAAGCAGCAACAAGTGCGCTTGAGATGGTCAGCCTCCTAGGTGCGCTTAACAGCTAATGACGGCCATCAATGTTCTTGCCGCCCAGAGACGGCGCGCGCGGCATTTCTGTGTCCAAGCGCTCTACCAGTGGTCTATGACCGGCGCGACACCCGCTTCGATTGAAGCTGAATTTCGCACGGATAACGATTTCAGTAATGTCGACACTGAATACTTTAACGAGCTGTTGGTGGGTATAACTCAGCGTGCAGAGGCATTGGACGCGTTATTTATTCCCCACCTTGATCGTGAACTAGACGTCTTGGATTGCATCGAGCGTAACCTGCTACGCCTGGGTACCTTCGAGCTTTTGGAGCGTATCGATGTGCCAGCAAAAGTAACGTTGAACGAGACTGTTTCGCTCGCAAAGAAGTTTGGTGCTACCGACTCCTACCGTTACATCAATGGTGTGCTCGATCAGGTGGGACTGTCACTTAGGCCGCATGAGCTCTCCGATAGTTAAGTCGCAGATGGGCAGCGCTGGCGTTGGAAGTTTGCCAGACAAGCCGCTTCAACCATGAGCGAATTTGCAATCATTACACAGTATTTTTCGTCGTTTGGTGCGGGCGCCAACGTCCTGCTGTCAGTTGGTGACGATGCGGCCGCGCTGCGCGTCGATGAAGGATGCGAGCTTATTGTCTCAACTGACACGTCGGTTGCTGGCGTGCATTTCCCCGACGACTTATTTCCCGAAGACATCGCTTATAAAGCGGTTGCTGCGGCAGCGAGTGATCTTGCAGCAATGGGGGCAAGCCCTTTGGGTATGACACTGGCAATTTCCTTGCCCGAGCACGACGCCCTGTGGCTGCATGGGTTTTCTCAAGGACTTGCGGCCGCGAGCCGTGACTTTGACCTCCCTTTAGTCGGTGGCGATACCACGCGTGGTCTCCTGTCTATCACCGTCACGGTGATGGGGCAGTGTGCAACCGGTCAGAAATTGTTGCGATCAGGCGCCAGCGCAGGTGAGCTGCTTTGTGTTAGCGGGACCTTGGGAGATTCTGCGTTGGGCCTGTCCATGCTGCAGGGAAAGGAGCGAGGCTTGGATATCGATTTTGAAGACCAGGAATTTCTGTTGTCGAGGTTCAGCCGACCAGCTTCGAGAATTAGCCTTGGTCTAAGTCTGCTCGGGCAGGCAACTAGTTGTATCGATATCTCCGACGGTCTACTTGCCGATGCGGCGCATATTGCAGACGCTAGCGGGTGTAAGCTTGTGATTGATAGCGCCAGACTCCCTATGTCCGAAGCGCTAGCGGCGAGCATTGGGAGAGATCGTGCCTTGGCGTTCGCACTAACCGGTGGCGAGGATTTTGAGTTGCTATTCTCGCTTCCAGAATCTAAATCGTTGCCTGATGGTTGCACCATTATTGGTAGGGTGGAGGCTGGTGAAGGCGTCGTTTGTGACCAAGTTTTAGAGAAGGATGGTTATGACCACTTCCACTGAAAATGCCAAATTGCCAATGTTGGTAGCTACATTTTTCGGGTCGGGCCTCGTGCCAATAGCTCCGGGTACGGTCGGAAGTCTTGCAGCGCTGCCACTTGCCTATATTTTGCTTTCAGTGCCTACGTGGTTCGCAATTCTTGTCTTCTTCCTCTTATTCGGTGTAGGGGTATGGGCTTCAAATGCTGTCGAGGTAGCGCTTGAAGAGCACGACGCGAGTCTGATTGTGATAGACGAGGTGGTCGGACAGTGTCTCGTTGTCATCCTGCTCGACCTGTGCCTTCGCGGTGCGGTCGATACAGATTTGTTAATGCTGGTGAGTTTTATTGGTTTCAGACTTTTTGATATTGCGAAGCCATGGCCGGTAGGGTGGGTCGATGGCAAGGTTGAGGGAGGCTTTGGTGTGATGCTCGACGATGTGATCGCTGCGCTACTGGTAGTGCCTGTTGTGGCCGGTGCCTATCTGCTCTACGCATTCACGTCGATCTGAAGGCGCGTTATTTATCGCGATGGACTAATAACCGACTCAGTACAATCAGTGAGTCCGCTGCCTTGCCAAAAGGGGTCAGCAGAGCAAGTGCCTCATCGAGCAACTCATTGGCGTAAGCGCGTGCAGCGTCCACACCCATACAAGCGACATAGGTCGATTTGTCAGCCGTAATATCCTTACCCGCTGTTTTGCCTAGTGTCTCTGAGGATGCGGTGACGTCGAGTACATCATCCATAACCTGGAAGGCGAGACCAATATTTCTCGAGAATTGATGAAGCGCTGATGTCTGTGTCTCGGTGGCGTCTGCGCAAATGGCGCCCGCAAGTACCGACGCTTCGATGAGGGCGCCCGTCTTTCTCAGATGAACTTCTTTGAGCAATGAGACGTCGAGAGACTTCCCCTCTGCGGCAATATCCATGGCCTGCCCGCCGACCATGCCGTCGAAGCCTACAGACTTGCTGAGGAGTCTTATCAACTGAATTTTCTGATTATCGGACAGTCCATCGGTCTCAGCCACCCATTCGAAGGCGAAAGCCTGCAATCCATCGCCAACCAGAATAGCTGTGGCTTCATCAAATGCTTTGTGAACGGTGGGTTTGCCTCGGCGAAGGTCGTCGTCATCCATGGCAGGTAGATCGTCATGGATGAGTGAGTAGGTATGTAAGCACTCAATCGCTTCTCCGACTTGGCTTGCGCTTTCAATGGCGTTATTGACAGACTCTGTACCGCTGAGCGCTCTCGTTGCGACCATCGCCGCGGTCTCTCTGCACAGTCGACTTCTCAGTTGCTTGCCGGGGTTCTCCAGGGCATAAGTGAGCGCCGCTTTGAGGCCGGGGTCGCTACAAGCTATGTGTGATGACAGTGCCATATTTCAGGAGTTATAGCTGTCGGATCAGGGAGAATTGTGAGTTGCCGAAACCGTCTCGATGCGCTGCTCAGCGTCCTCAAGTGCCGTTTGCGCTGCCTTGGCGATTTTCATACCGGCTTCATAAACCGCAAGCGCGTCCTCGAGCTCGATAGTAGGATCCTCGAGTTTTCTAACGATGGCGGTCAACTCTTCGATTTGCTCGCTGAGTTTCTTGTTTTTGGTTGTGTCTTCTACCGTATCCGCGCTTGAGGCTTCATTACTCATGATGCTACCGCTTTTGTTTCACTCTGAAGTCTACCTGAAGCCGTTGATACTTTGGCGAGAATATCCTCAGCGGTAAGGCCCGCGTCGCTGCGCGTTTCACCCTGGCCCGCGTGATCGATGAAGCGATCATCAATGGCGATATGCCGCACTTCGCAATTCACGCCGCGCTCTGAAAAATACTCTGCAACCGCACTACCAGCGCCGCCAGCGAGTGCGTTTTCCTCAACAGTGATGAGCAGGTCATGCGAGGCGACGAGCTCGTCGAGGAGGTCTGTATCAAGTGGTTTAACCCAGCGCATATCAGCCACCGTTGCATCCAGCGTATCGCCTGCTTTGATCGCTTCAGTGAGCAACACACCAAAGTTCACGATCGCAGTGCCTGAACCTTGTCGGACGACCTCACCTTTACCTATCGCTAGCCCTTGCAGTTCAGGCTCAATTTTTACGCCAATGCCCTCGCCACGGGGGTATCTCACGGCCGAAGGTCCGGGGTGATTGTAAGCGCTTACTAACAGCTGCCTGCAGTCGTTTTCGTTACTCGGTGCCGCGATGATCATATTCGGGATACAGCGCATGTAGCTCAGATCGAAAGCGCCATGGTGGGTGGCACCGTCTTGGCCCACAAGACCTGCACGGTCGATCGCGAACGTTACATCTAAATTTTGCAGTGCCACATCGTGTATCAATTGGTCATAGCCGCGCTGCAAGAACGTCGAGTAAATGGCAACCACCGGCTTAACGCCATCACAGGCCATACCGGCCGCTAGCGTGACTGCATGTTGCTCGGCAATAGCAACATCAAAATAGCGATCAGGATATTGCTGGGCGAAATTGACCATACCTGATCCTTCGCACATTGCCGGTGTGATTCCAGCAAGTCGAGGATCTACCGCAGCCGTATCGCATAACCATTGTCCGAACACATCTTGATACTTCGGGGGCTTGGGCGCGGGTGTAACGGCCTCAGCCGGTGTGTCCTTTTTGGGTTCAATCTTACCTAGGGCGTGATAACCAATGGGGTCTTCTTCAGCCGGAGTGAAGCCTTTCCCCTTGATTGTGCGGATGTGAAGGATTTGAGGTCCGGTCAGTGATGAGACGCGCTCTAGCACTTGGACCAAAGAGGGCAGGTCATGTCCGTCCAAAGGTCCGATATAGTGCCAGCCAAGCTCTTCAAAAAGGGTTCCGGGCGCGACCATGCCTTTCATGTGCTCCTCGGTACGCTTAGCGAGATCCCAGGCGGGCTTAACATGCTCGAGTAACTTCTTCGACGTCTCGCGCAGGGTGAGGTAGGTTTGCGTCGCCCAGATTCTTGCGAAATAGCTGGCTAGACCGCCCGTATTGTGGCCGATGGACATCTGGTTGTCGTTCAGGATTAGCAGCATATTTGGGCGCTCGTGGCCCGCATGAGCAAGTGCTTCGAAGGCCATTCCACCCGTGATCGCACCATCGCCAATAACCGCTACAACCTTACGATCAATACCTTGTTGTCTCGCGGCTAGCGCCATGCCCATGGCTGCTGAAATGCTGGTCGAGGAGTGACCCACACCAAAGGTGTCGAACTCACTTTCGCTGCGCTTTGGGAACCCGCTCAAGCCGCCTTTCTGGCGCATTGAATCCATACGATGCCGGCGCCCCGTCAGCACTTTGTGCGGGTAACACTGGTGGCCAACGTCCCAGACAATTCGGTCATCCGGAGTATTGAAAACGTGGTGTAGCGCAATCGTTAACTCGACAACGCCCAAACCGGCGCCAAAGTGGCCACCTGTTGTAGATACCGAGTAGAGCAAAAACTCGCGTAATTCGTTAGCGAGCTGAATCAATTCCTCACTGTTAAGATCGGAGATAGCCTCGGGTGC
Source organism: uncultured Halieaceae bacterium (assembly GCA_913063005.1). GTDB lineage: Bacteria > Pseudomonadota > Gammaproteobacteria > Pseudomonadales > Halieaceae > Luminiphilus. The sequence goes on from CAJXZI010000106.1 coordinate 5,927, forward strand.
CACGTCTATCCGGTCTAGAACCGGCGTCATCGGGGCTACTGTTGGCAGTTGATCAAAATTCATGTTGACACTATACCTGTAAATTATTGTTTACGCCCATTTGAAATCGCCACGAGGGCATCCGTCAACCTTTGATACCCGGCTTCGTTCAATGTGTTGCCATCGGGCCAAACGAGCCTGCTGTCCGGCACTCCCCCTTGATCGATAAAAGTGTATTGCAGGTCGAGCCAATGTGCTTTGGATTCGTTGGCGGCCCATTCAGACCCCGCTGCGCGTACTTCCTCGGGAAAAGCCTTATCGGTTAACTGGTAACGCGGCGTGGTTATAGGGGCTATGACCCACAATTCAAAGTCTAGGGAATATTCAGAACGCTGGTCGATAATCCCTTGAAGTGCGTCCAAAACCGCTGATTGGTCGGCATTGACGGCGAAGGTGGTGTCGATGGGGAAGATCACTAGGGATGGCTGATAGAAACCCACTAATCGGGTAAAACACTGATTGATGAAATTGGGGTTCAAACCTGCCATCCAACGACGCACTGCCACCTTATCCTCAGAGGGTGACGGAGGCGTATCCCAGTAGCGCACCCTTTGATTGCCAATGATGAGCGCTGGAGCCTTGGGAAGTGAGTTCTTGAAATCTTCCGACTCAAATTCAAGTTCAAGCTGGGCGCAGGAGGCTGTTTGATTGGCTGGATCGAGAATCGTCAGTTTTAAGGCCAGCACGATCAGCGTAACAAGGGCTGTCGCCCAGGCGAACCTCAACATTCTCATTCACCCTTTATCCACTATGAAAGACATGTAGGCCCAAGCGGCCAGTTTGTGCATAATCGAGAACCTGTGTTGAGAGTG
>CAJXZI010000107.1 GCA_913063005.1 uncultured Halieaceae bacterium
CCGAAAATAGATAGGGATCACTCATAGCTCGACCTTTGTTGACGTTTCTTTTATGGCTAGTTCAGCTGCTTAGCCAGCAAATTCTTGGGCGGCCCGGCTTTATGCATAGCGGCCGACATTTGATACCCCAAGGCTATGCGAGGAGTATTGAGTTCCACAGTTTCAGTGCCCGCCGCCCGCTTAAACTTGCGGGATGCCCGAGTCTTCATGACCGAGCCCTAGCAACATCGCGCAGCTTTCAAGTCGACCTTACCTGTTTGTTAGGTCTTCCGGTTCGTTTTTCTGAACGTGATCTCACCCGTGTTCAACCGACTCATTCAGGCAGAGATGAATATCCAGCGATGCGCGCAAGCGTGGGTAACTTCCGGTATCAATCAGCCAGCCATTTGTACATGACAAATGCGTCAACAAAGCCCAGTGAGGGGTGGTTGAAAGCCTTTGGCAGGGTACCCACGATTTCGAAACCTAATTTCTGCCAGAGCGAAACTGCGACTTCATTACTGGACGCAACGAAGTTGAACTGCATGGCGTGGTAGTCCATTTCACGAGCAATGATTTGGGAGTGCTCGCACATACGCCGCGCGAGGCCTTTACCTCTCGCGTCACCAGAGACCATGTAGCCGCAATTGCAGACGTGCTGACCGGGTCCATCGTGGTTTGTTTTTACATAGTAGGTCCCAAGAATTTGGCCATCTTCCTCGAACACAAACGTTCGATCGGGCTTTTTCATCCATAAACTCTCCGCCGTCTCGATATCGGTGTCTACGGGGTAGGCGTAGGTGTCCCCAGTCTTCGTAATTTCGCTGAAGATTGGCCAGATGTTAGGCCAGTCCTGCGGGGTCGCTTCTCGAATCATATTTGGCATGCCTCTCTGACGACGGATTAGGCTGCGCTTAATCCACGCTCCTGAGTCCATATGCTAAACGGTGGATCTCTGCTTGGTTACCCGTCCCTAGGTTTGTTCAGATAAACACGCGAGTTACGATCGGTTGAGTGTAAAGCCAATTGACGTGCGTTGCCTCACGGATCATGGCTAGAAAATGGTGTAGATAAAGGGCGCCAAAGCCGAGCCCTGTGTCATTACAACCAATACACCTAGCAGTAACATGATGCCGATAATCGGAGCCATCCAGAGCTTTTTGCGCTCTAGCATAAATCCCCATAGGTCTTTTAATAGGTCAAGCATTAATACGGTCTCTCAAAATGGTCTTTTGGTCGCCTGATGCTACTTACACGGTAGCTACTCATCTTTTCGTTGTACGTTCGACGCGCTAAGGCGTCTCGACCCGCTATCCGCATGAGCAAGGCGACCGGTGCAAAAACACCATAAAAGAGCAGGAACATAATGATTCGGGTATTAACAAAGCCTGCAATGAGCCCAAATCGCATCCAAATACGATAAATAGGTAACAGACCGCGGGGCCAGATGATAGCGAACGTCGCCATGCCCCCTGCGATGAGCCATGGCCAAATAGGCCAATGTGCGTCAAAAAGCCAAGGTAGGGTAAGGCCAAACAGCGTCACGAGGATTAGGCTGAATAACAAGCCAAACTGGCGAAGCTCCGCCGAGCGAATGTTATTAGGCTGTGATTCCATCATTCTCCGCGTGTCTCCCTGACACCAATCTCTTCATAACCCATCTCTCCATCACGTATCTGTCCCCGAACTTTCTCTCAACGCTCGCCTTTTAGCGCTTTGCTCACGGCTACTGCGTCAGCCTACTTTTTCGTTTTAAGTTTTCAAGGATCCTTTCACGCGACTTGTCGCGCGATGCCTCGTGCATCTACTGATGTAATTTCCTTGCAACCGCTCTTCGGGTTCCTTTCTTTCTCCTGCGTTTCTGGGTCATACGTTTCTGGGCCAGATGCCTCGCAAGCCGTTAGTATTTACCACTTAACGTCGACGCTTGTTATGACGTCAATCGAGCTGAAACTCATCCTGCCACCCGTCATCGTTTTCCCAGGCAGGTTGCTCATGTTTCAAAAGCAGTGCGTTTTCTAGAACCAGAACATCCATTTCCGTGCGCATAAAACAACGATAAGCATCTTCTACTGTGCAGACGATAGGCTCGCCGCGAACATTGAACGAGGTGTTGATGAGTACCGGGCAGTTGGTGCGTTCCTCGAACGCAGATAATAAAGCGTGAAAACGAGGATTGGTCTCTTTATGGACCGTCTGTATGCGTGCCGAGTAATCTACGTGCGTAACGGCAGGTATTGAGGAGCGAGGTACGTTTAGCTTTTCGATGCCAAAAAGCGCTGCTTCGTCCTCTGAAAGAGGGATCCTGTGCTCATCATTCACCTTAGCCACTTTGAGCATGTAGGGACTCTCTTGCTCTCGACCAAACCATTTAGCGACTGACTCAGCTTTGATGGCCGGCGCGAAGGGCCTGAATGACTCGCGGTATTTGATTTTCAGGTTCATTACCGATTGCATTTTCGGCGACCGCGCATCACCTATTATCGATCGGGCACCCAGTGCTCTCGGGCCAAATTCCATTCGCCCATTGAACCAGCCGACAACGTTTTCATCCGTTAAGAGATCCGCCACGGTGCTAACGAGATCTGCATCATTGAGTTTATGGAAAGGTGCGTCTATTGACTCAAGAAAAGATTCGATCTCAGATTGCTTGGCCCTTGGTCCAAGATAGCTGCCTCGCATGAGGTCAGCATTGGGCTTACAGGTTCGTGGCTTTTCAAGGTATGTGTGCCAAGTGGCCAACGCCGCACCAAGCGCGCCGCCCGCATCACCTGCCGCCGGTTGTATCCAGGTCGCTTTGAATGGGCCCTCTGCGTCGAGCCGTCCATTGGCAACACAGTTGAGTGCAACACCTCCGGCAAGACAGAGATAATCGACGTCTAGCTCTGCATGAATTGTTGTAGCAAGTTTTAAAACGATTTCTTCAGTGACGACTTGTATCGACGCTGCAATATCCATTTCGCGCTGTGTCAGTTCTGACTCGGGCTGGCGCGGGGCGCCGCCAAAAAGTCGATCGAAGCGCGAGTTGGTCATCGTAAGACCGGTTGCATAGTTGAAGTAGCGCATATCGAGGCGAAATGTGCCGTCGGGCTTAATGTCAATTAGGTGCTTTTTGATGAGATCGACATACTTTGGCTCACCGTAGGGCGCGAGTCCCATTAGCTTGTATTCACCCGAGTTGACTTTGAATCCCGTGTAGTAGGTAAACGCGGAGTAAAGCAGGCCTAATGAGTGTGGGAATCTGATTTCCCATTGTGGGATCAGAGTGTTTCCGTCACCCAACCACACCGAGCTTGTTGCCCACTCACCAACCCCATCGAGACAAAGAACGGCGGCCTTTTCGTAGGGGCTGGCAAAGAAGGCTGACGCTGCATGAGCGCCATGGTGCTCATCGAACAGCAGTTGCGGAAGTTCATTGGGCGAGAGTCCTGATAGTGCAGCAAGTTCCCGCCTGAGGGTCACTTTGAGAAACAGCTTTTCTTTCAGCCAGACGGGTATGGCCATGACAAAGGAACGAAACCCGCGGGGTGCATATCCGAGATACGTCTCTAGCAGTCTCTCGAATTTAACCAAAGGCTTATCGTAGAACGTAATGTAATCGATATCAGATAACGTCAGACCCGCTTCATGCAGGCAATATTCAATCGCTTTAGCGGGAAACGCGGCATCGTGTTTCTTGCGAGTGAAGCGTTCTTCCTGCGCCGCAGCGACAACCTTCCCGTCGACAAGGACCACAGCAGCACTGTCATGATAAAAAGCAGAGAGGCCCAGAATGTTGATTGACGTACCCATTACCTTTACTGTCGAGCGCCTTCGAGAAAGTTGGTTATCTTTGTAAACAGTTCGGCAACACTTTGGGAGTTGCATCGCGTGTCACACATTAAGAATACTCTTTTTACCACAATAACCGTGGTCGTTATTCCGCTACTATTTTTTGTCCTACTTGAAGGCGTTCTGCGAATCACGGGGGTTGGCACTCACTACGATTATTTCAATGAGATTGAGATCGACAACGAGGTTTACTTCCAAGAGAACATCGATTTTGCGGATCAATTTTATCCGCCATCTCTCAACGTAGGCCCCCTACAAAATACGTTTGCTAAAAAGCACAGTGATGATCGGTTGCGCGTATTCGTACTCGGCGGATCCGCCGCTATGGGGTTCCCGCACAAAAACCACGGTGTGGACCGACTTCTTGCTGCGCAACTCACTGCGCTGTTTCCGGATAAAGAGGTCGAGGTGATTAATACCGCCATGACATCGGTTAATTCACATGTGGTGTACCAAGTCGCTGAGACACTACCGGCTAACTCGGCCGATGTTGCAGTTATCTTGATGGGCAACAACGAGGTAGTCGGGCCGTACGGACCGGGTACGTTTAACCAAAACTTCCTCTCTAGTCTCAGTGCTATCAGAACGCTGCAAGCGCTTAAGCGCACACGCTTATGGCAGTGGCTCGATAACGCATTCCAAGAAGTGCAAGCGGGTGACGCCAAGGCGGATCTCGAGTGGCAAGGGATGCAAATGTTTGTGGAGAATGGGGTTGCAGAGAACGACCCTCGTATGCGCGATGTTTACGAGCACTTTGATGCCAATCTCAGAGATATCATCGACGCGCTCTCCGCCAAGGGTATGCACGTCATTCTCTCGACGGTACCAGTCAACCTTCGTCATTCGGCGCCGTTTTTGTCGCTAGAGGACGCGTCACTGACTTTGGAGCAGCGTGATCGGGCCTCGGAGATCAGAGAGCGTGCGACGGCAGAATCCCGAAATCAGAAGTGGGAGGCCGCGGCAGTGTTATGGCAAGAGGTCGTTGAGCTCGACCCTATGCATGCCGACAGTCACTTTCAGCTCGCCACAAGCCTCGAGCGCCAAGGCGACCATATCGGTGCACGACGGCATTTTGAACGTGCTTTAGATCTTGATGCGCTTAGATTTCGGGCTGACACCCATATTAATGAGGGAATAAGAGCCGCTGCGAAGGACTACCCGGACTCAGTATTGAGCTTTGTGGACAGTGCAGCCGCATTTGACCGCGCTAGTGCTCCGTACGCTCCCGGTTGGGAGTCTCTTGTAGAGCATGTGCACTATACCTTTTCGGGTAATGATGTTCTGGCGCGGGTTTTTGGACGAGCCATTGCCACTCATATTAACGGCGAGAGACCCCGAGGCATCCTCAACAGTGAGCAAGTGGCCGAACGACTCGGTTATCCCAACCATGAGACCATCGAAAACATAAAAAACTTACAGGGCATGGCTGAACAGCCTCCGTTCCCGGGGCAAAGTAATTACCAAGATTACTTAGCTCACATGGCCGTTGAGTTATCCAAGATTAAAGGCGAAGTAGGTGAGCCCAAGGACGTTGTCCGCCGAAGACAGAAGGTGCTCACCGAGGGAACAGCCGACTGGAAAGTCCATTTTGAGATGGCGGCTCTGGCTAAGTATCTGAAGAATAAACAGGCTCAGTACTACCACCTAACGACACTTAACAAGGTTTATCCGCACAACCGTGAAAGCCAGATGAATCTTGCGACCTTGCTCAGTCAGGACGGCCGGTGGGCAGAAGCTATCCCCGTACTTGAGCGCTCTTTGAGTTATACGCGTGGGCGAGAGCAGCAAGTGGTAGAAACCTTGGGTTGGCTGGGTACAGCAAAATTACGCGTCGGTGAGACTGAGGAGGCTGTCGCACTTCTTGAGTCAATTCCGCGTGATTATCCGGAGCAAATTGGGTTTAGTCTTCGGGCATACGGGAACCTAATCAAGCATGCCAGCGATCAGGGCGATAGGACGGCGGTAGACGATTACCTCGAGGAATTACAGGCATACGCTACCCGGCTAAAGAAAACAGGTTTAGCGGATAACTATCCGATGTTGGGGCGGCGTATGGCGCAACTGCTGACCATGGGAGGTGATAAGGCGGCTGCCAGCCAGTGGCGATAAGCCAGTCTTTTTGCCAGCGACCCAATATTTCTATTTAATCGACCCAAATAACGCGATCCTAAAGAGGTCATTATGTCGGCTGAACTTATTCTTAGATCGTTGGATGAGGGCGTTCTTTGGCTCACACTCAACAATGAAAAACAGCGCAATCCGCTGTCGAGTCAGATGCTGTCTGCGATGACCTCGGTACTCGACGAGGCCTACGATGACGATGCTGTCAGATGCATCGTTATTTCAGCAAAAGGCCCAGTCTTCTCTGCGGGCCATGACTTAAGCGAGATGGCGCGAGGCGAGGACGAAAGCAAAGAAGAATGGCGACCCAGAGTCCTGTCGGTTCTTGAGGCTTGCGCGACGATGATGCAGCGCATCGTTCACGGGCCAAAGGCGGTAATCGCCTGTGTGCAGGGAACGGCGACGGCGGCGGGATGCCAGCTCGTTTCGGCTTGCGATATGGCAGTTGCGTCGAGTGACTCACGATTCTGCACGCCCGGTGTCAACTTAGGCGCCTTCTGCACAACGCCACTTGTCGGTATTGGCCGTAATCTCTCTCGCAAGCACGCTCTGGAAATGGCACTCACGGGTGAGTTTTTTGACGCGCGCGACGCGGAGCGTTTTGGTCTTATTAACCGCCATGTACCCGCAGATGAGGTGGTTGCAGAGACGCGAAAGCTCGCCGAGCGTATTGCAACACGATCCCCTCAGAGTATTCGCGATGGCAAAACGGCGTTTTACACGCAGATAGAAATGCCGCTTCACGAAGCCTTTGAGCACGCCAATCAGGTCATGGTCGAGGCCATGACATCGGATGAATCACGGCG
>CAJXZI010000108.1 GCA_913063005.1 uncultured Halieaceae bacterium
TGCACAAACAGCATCGCCATCTTCTACACAGCGGTCGCTACGTTGAGCACGAGCAGAGTGCACAGCAAGTGGCTTGGAGTGTTGTTTCAGATGACCAAGGCGAGGCTTTGAGTGCCGTTGCAATGTTGCATACGCCGACAACAGCCTTCCCAAAGCGTATGCGTTTTCGGGGGCTCGACGGCTCTAAGCAGTATCAGGTGCAGGTTGTCTGGCCTCAGGATTTATCCGAAAAGCAGGTTGACTTCCGCGAGCGCTTGAAGTCGCAATGCTTCGGTGGCGACTGGCTGCAACAAGCGGGATTAGCGCTACCCATCATGCAGCCAGAAAGCATGCTGATTTTTCACTTAGCGGCCGTCAAACACAGCTAAAAACTACTAGGTAGCTGCAGCACACCAGCCTCGTTACATAGCCGGTTAAACGTTCGGCGATGTCATAAACATAAACCCACTTATGGTGAGCGCAGTTAGCACAGGGAAGGTAGCCGTGACGAACATGCTGTGGCTGAAGCGCGTCAGCTCAATTGAATCGCTGGCTCAAGTTTAGGTGATGTCTTAAATAGGAATCGGCTGATGGCAAGCGCTGTTAACACACAGAAAATCACGGTGAAAAACATCATGTGGATGTAGTGTAGCGGAGCCCAGACAAACGAGAAAAAGGCATACAAGAACACCCCCAGCACCACAGCCGTGATGGCAGCGCCAGCGGCAACGTCACGAAACAGCAGGCCAACAATAAAGGCCGAAAGAATCGGCATGCTGAGCAATCCATAGAGCTCCTGAACTAAGTTGATGATGCTGTCCGCCGTCGCATAAATCGGCACCATCGCGAGACCAATCAGCACGAAGCTCACCGTAATTAGGAGATTTAAGCGCCTTAAATCCGCGTTAGAATTGATGAAAGGCTCGTGAATATCGCAGACCCACAGAGTGGTCGAGGAGTTCAAAACACTGTTCACGCTGGTCAGAACGGCCGCTGCAATCGCCGCCGCGAAAGCCCCAGACAACCAGAGCGGGAGTACCTCTCGTACGATCAAACCAAAGGCCGCATCGCCCACGTCACCGAACAACTTGTAAGAGACGATCCCGGGAATCACGACGAGTGGCGGGATGATCATCAGCCTAATCGCTGCTGCTGCGAGTACGCCTTTCTGGCCTTCTTCAACGGTCGGCGACGCCATCGCGCGCTGGGTAATCGTCTGGTTGGTGCCCCAGTAAAATATTTGAATAAAGACCATGCCGGTCAGCAGCGTGTGCCAAGGGATAGGCGTCGAACTGTCGCCTATCATTGTCAGACGATCAGCCGGGATACCGGAAAGATCAAAATCAACGGTCGCCAGTGACAGGACGACAACCACCACTCCTAACGTGAGCAACAAAACCCCACTGTAAGCATCAGAAACGGCAACGGCGCGCAAACCACCCAACACCGCATAGGCCGAACCCACGGCGGCAAAGGCAACGGCAATAAGCATCAGAGGCAGATCGACATTGAACATCGTTTGAATGAAGAGCGAGCCGCTGTAGAGCATGGCCGGAATAAAAATGAATAGATTGCCAAGCAGAAATAAAAGCCCGATCAAGGCTCTGATGCGCTGATCGTTATATCGCTTCTCGAGGAGTTCGGTAGTCGTCGTACAGTTGTAGCGGTAGTAAACGGGCAGGATGACCTTAGCGAGAATGATCAAACCAACGACCGCCGCAAGCTCCCACCAAGCCAACAGCGCCATTTGGTTGCCGTTCATACCCACCAGCTGATCGGTGCTCAGATTGGTCAACGTGATAGAGCCCGCGACCACAATCCAACTCAGTCCTTTGCCGGCAAGAAATACCTCCTCACGCGCACTGCTCGGAGCGCCTTGGGCAGCTATATCACGCGTGACTCGCCGATAGGTAAGGCCACCGATAAGCATTGTTATGGCGAGGAAAATGACAATTTGGATAACATCTTCAGACATAGTTAGACCGCTTAACGCTTATATTTATTTCTGTTTTATTGGCCGCTAGTGTTTTACTTTTATTGACGGCCTTTGGTGCATCAAGGTGCGCCTCGATTACACCGTCTCGAGCCACTCGCTCTCACGCTGCGGCGTTTCACGGCCACCCCCTCAGAACAAAAAGCAGACTAACACCCTCGCGCAAGGGCGCCTATCTTTGCCGCAATGGCGTTTACAGCGGTTGCTCGATAACGAAAGACCTTCAAATCACGGCCCATGCACAAAAAACTCGTCATCCCACCACCTCATATTCCTGCGCTATGAGGTTACACCTCACCTTAAGTATTGAAGGCAGAGCGCCGCTTACCTATTCTGGGTTCTCATATCGAGAGGCGCATTGCGTGACCAACGTAGAACTTTACTCCGTGCTCTTGTCATGTGGCTTTTTTATGAGTCTGGTTGCGTGGTACTCCTATCGCGCATCAAAAGATTCAACAAGCGATAGCAACGGCTACTTCCTTGCGGGACGAGGTTTAAGCGCCCCCTTTATTGCAGGGTCTTTACTCCTCACCAACCTCTCGGCAGAACAACTCATCGGCCTCAACGGATCAGCGTACGGCTACAACATGAGTTCGATGGCGTGGGAGGTGACGGCTGCCGTGGCCACCATTGCCATGGCCTTCTTTTTCCTGCCGCGCTATTTAAAGGGCGGCTTTACCACCTTGCCGCAATATCTGGCCGATCGTTACGACGATGATGTCCGGCGGCTTAGCGTCGTTTTGTTTCTTCTGGGTTATGGACTCGTGACGCTCCCAAGCGTGCTCTACTCAGGGTCAGTAGCCGTACTAAAACTGTTTGATATCCCCACACTGTTCAGCCTTAGTTACGCCAGCGCCCTGTCAGCAACCGTGGTTATTATCGGCATTACCGGTGCGCTTTATGCGGTTCTGGGCGGACTCAAGGCCGTCGCCGTCTCGGATACCCTTAACGGCATCGGTCTGTTGATCGTTGGTGTCGCGGTCCCCATTCTGGGACTGAAACTGTTGGGTGGCGACGTTTTGAGTGGATTAATCATTCTATCCAGCGAACACCCCGAAAAGTTAAACGCAATAGGCGACGCATCAGCGCCGACACCGTTCGGAACCCTCTTTACAGGCATGATTTTCGCCAACCTGTTTTACTGGTGCTCGAACCAATACGTGATCCAGCGAACACTGGCCGCCAAGAGCTTCGCGGAGGGGCAAAAAGGTGTGCTGTTGTCAGGCTACTTCAAAGTACTGGTGCCCTTTTTCATGATGATCCCAGGGGTAATTGCCTTCCATCTCTATGGCCCCGGGCTTGATTCCATCGACCTTGCCTATCCCCGGCTCGTAAAAGACACCCTGCCCATTTGGGCGCTCGGATTTTTCTTGGCAGTGCTTCTCGGTGCTGTCTTTAGCTCGTTTAACTCATTGATCAACAGCGCAGCCACTATGCTCACGCTCGACGTGATTCAGCCGCTAAAAAAACAGGCTATGTCCGACAAGGCGCTTGTCTCGACAGCCAAGGTCGCGAGCATCACCATTGCCGTGGTTTCACTCGGTATTGCGCCACTTCTGCAGTACGCGCCTGAAGGGCTCTGGCAAATCATTCGTATCTTCACCGGCTTCTACAATATCCCGATCATTGCTGTTGTGTTAGTGGGAATGCTTACCCGCCACGTACCGGCATCGGCTGTAAAGCTCGCGATTGGATTTCATCTAGTTGCTTATGCGCTGCTGCAGTTTGTCTTTAAAGACTCGTTGGATATCCATTTCCTTCATCTGTACGCCATTTTATTTTTCTGCGAGGTCGGAATTATGCTGACGGTCGGGCATTTCCGACCCACGCTAAAAGCCGAATCAGCGAATGCATCTAAGGAGGATTCTGCGGTCGTTGAGATGACCCCTTGGCACTACGCAAAAACCTGTGCGTTTACCCTTTTTTCTTGCGTCGTCTTCCTCTACCTATTGTTCTCACCTATTGGTATTTCCGGCGGTTCGTTGCCCCTATTTTCTCTACTAAGTTGCGCACTGGTTCTGGTGAATATCGGAGCTTGGTATAAGGCCCGAAACAGCCATAAGGTCCTAACCGAAAATGTCTGATTACGAAATTCTTCAAAGCGTTCGACGAGAAAAAACTGCAGCCAAAACATCAAAAAAGCGCTAAACACCGGTGTATAAAGAAAACCTGTGCCAACTGCGAGACCAACAGTGACGCCTACAGAGACAGCAACAGCAACAAAAGACGAGCTCACCCATATTGTAGAGGCACTGCGCTCGTCGATGAGTCCTAATGGGAAAAAACCCGGTTACGGGATAATCGGGACTGGAATGATGGGGCGAGAGCACATCCGCGCTGTCCTGCAGCTCGACCAAGCCGAAATTATTGGCCTCTGCGACTCGCACCCAAAGAGCCTCGAATTAGGTGTCGCTGAAGTTGTCCGTTCAGGTGGTAAAACGCCAAAAGCTTATTCGGACGCGGCAGCCCTCGCAAACGACATGGACGTGGACGCCATTTTAATCTGCACACCCAATTTCACGCATCGCGCTGTCTTTGATGAGGTAAAGGCAAGCGGTAAACCGATCTTTCTCGAAAAACCCATGGCCACAACGCTCGATGACGCGCTTTATTTGGCGGAAGAAGCACTGAGTTACCCGGCGCCTATCCAATTGGGCATGCAGTATCGCTACAAATCTCAATATCAGCTTGCGCTCTCTGCACTCGAGCGGGGTGAACTTGGATCAGTGAAGATGATCAGTCTTTGTGAGTACCGACCGCCCTTTCTGCCAAAGGTTCGCGAATGGAATAAATTCTCCGAATACTCAGGCGGCACGCTCGTGGAAAAGTGCTGCCACTACTTCGACTTGATGAATCGCATAGCCGGTGCGCCTCCCGTGCGTGTCTTCGCCTCGGGCGGACGTGCAGTGAATTTCACCGACTTTGAATATCAGGGGAAAACATCCGATATCGATGACCATGCCTTAGTCGTGGTCGATTACGAAAACGGCGTCAAAGCGCAGTTTGCGCTCAACATGTTCAGCGAAGAGCTTTTCGAAGCGCTTACTGTGGGTGGCTCCGAGGGCGCAATGCATACCGAGGAACACGCGAGCTTCAAGCCCGGTAGACCTTCACGATCAAGTATCAAAATACAAACACCTGATCACCCAGCCTACGAGGGTGTTGATTGCACGTTCCCAGAAGACATCGAGCTGGGCGGTCATTACGGCTCAACGCTCTTTGAGCACCAGCGGTTCCGCGATCAGCTGGCAGGCGCCAAAAATGATGGCGCGACCTGTGCCGAGGGTCTTTGGGCGATTATCACGGCCTGGATGGCACAGGCCTCGATGCGACAAGGAAAGGTCGTCGATGTGAAGGAGGTGCTAGCCTCTGAGACATTGAACCCTTATGGCGACGGGCTACTACCCAACGCTTGGATGGCTAACGATGCGAGACTGTGAGAACGCCAGATGAACGAGACTATCGACAACTCGCGTCAGGGCTCAGGTATGGACGCCCGCGCCTCTGGAGCTGAGGGAGCAACCGCTAACGCCCTACAGCCGGATTTATCCGCCGACCCACGCGCAAGCAATCTTAACGAACAGCAGCCAACGGTCGCGTTGCTATCGCCGTCTGATCTAGCAATCAAACCCGGAGAACCGCTTGACGGGCCTTCAAAGACCGTAGTGAGTGACCTGATCAACGCGCATGGCTTCGTCGTTTTTCGTGGCTACGACGTCAAGAGTGATAGTGACTTCCATCGCTTCATAGAGTGCTTTGGGCTGGATAATTTCAAATACGCAGACTCCTTTTCGAACGCCGTAAGACACAACCGAACCGAGCGTGTCTTCACCGCAAATGAAGCGCCGCCAAGCATAGAAATCTTTCTACACCATGAAATGGCTCAGACCCTCACCTTCCCGGGCGCTCTCTTTTTCTTTTGTGAAAAGGCAGCCGAGTCGGGTGGCGCTACCCCTGTCTGTCGATCGGATCTCACGCTGAAAACGCTGGAAGCAAACAACCCGGATTTCGTTGCTAAACTTCGCAAGGTCGGCGTGAAATATCGCAACTCGATGCCGTCAGCTGCGAACCTCGCGTCGGGTCAAGGCCGCAGTTGGAAAGACACGTTGACCGTGGGGAGTGAGCAAGAAGCCGAGAATAAACTGTCTGCCCTTGGCTATCGATTTAACTGGCTGGATGACGGCGGCCTATCGGTGCAAACCCCGGCGCTTGCAGCTGTCGATCACTTTGGGCGGGGTAAAGATGTCTTCTTCAACCAGATCGTAGCTGCAGCGGCTGGTTGGACGGTTGCTTCTGACGACAAAGCGCCTCGACTCTGCTTCGGCGACGACAGCCCCATCAAGCAAGAAGATTTAGCCGACGCCATAAGCGTCGCCTATCAACACACCGTGGATTTGAACTGGCAAACGGGTGATGTCGCCCTGCTCGACAACCTCAAGGTGATGCACGGTCGCCGGCCCTTTGAGGGGAGTCGGAGTGTGCTTGCATCGCTCTGTAACCCAATTTCGAGGCCTGCTTTAACCGCTTAGATCAACTTGAATTCTGCCATCGCTTCGTAATGCACTTGCATACGCGCCGCCAGCGCTTCGTCCGCTGAATCAAGTACTGGCAGCTCTTTCTTGGATAAAGCTGTCGTAGGTGGGGCGAAACCGGTCGATGTTTCAACCGCGCCATACCAATGCGATGCCCACACGCCATCACTCGACCGCCTCCCCGCGGGCCATTGCGTCATGGCACCGTCGAGCCATGGCACACCGAGTA
>CAJXZI010000109.1 GCA_913063005.1 uncultured Halieaceae bacterium
CGCGTATTCGCCGGGAGAGATCTCACTACCAATCTTTGACAAATTAAAGGATGACCGCACCAGAAAGGTGCGCAAGATCAAAATCGGTGCACAGCCAACGGTCGTTTTACTTGAGGGGTGGTGTGTTGGTATTCCAGCCCAAGCTGCGCTGGATCTTTCTGTGCCGGTTAGCAGCTTTGAGTTTTCAAACGACAACCTTGGCATTTGGCGCAATTACGTCAACGAACAACTGGCAACGACCTATGCCGAGCTTTTTACGAAAATTGACTACTTGAGCATGCTAAAGCCGCCCTGTTTTGAGGCGGTGTTAGATTGGCGAGTCGAGCAAGAGGTTCGGTTGATTGCGAGGCGTCGCGCGACGAGCGGCGATGAGACAATAAGGGGGATGAACGTCAAGCAGGTTGCGGAGTTTGTCGAAAACTTTAGGCGCTTGACCTGTCATGCCATGGCCGTTATGCCTGCTATTTCGAATGAAACCTGGGAACTCCAAGCCGATAGATTAATTCTCGCCGAGGTGAACTCCTAATGCAGGCGTCGCCCGTTATCTATACAGACCTAGACGGCACCTTACTCGACCACGACACCTATTCTGCCGATGAGGCGAGAGCCGTCTTGAGCGGGTTGGCGGGCCGAGATGTGCCCGTGATTCCTGCTACCAGCAAAACCTTTGCTGAGGTGGCGCATTTTCGCGAGCAGATGGGGCTGGATCACGCGTTCATTGTGGAGAACGGTGCCGCTGTTTATGTCCCAATGGATCTCAATATTCGATGCCCTATCGGCAGCAAAATCTTTGAGAGTTACTGGGTCCGCGAATTCGGCGTGAGGCGCCAAGCGCTCTGCGATGTTATCGAAGCGCTCGATATGTCCAGTCGACACAATTTTAGATCACTCAATGAAATGCGGCCATCGGAGGTCGCCGACATTACGGGACTCGATATTGATTCAGCCAAGCGCGCTCAAATTCGGCTGTACTCAGAAACCATCGATTGGCGAGATTCAACTGAGTCGCTGCAGGAATTTACAAAAGTGCTAACCGACATCGGCTTTGTCGTTTCCCAAGGTGGTCGCTTTGTTCACTTAATGGGTCCTACGAATAAAGGTATCGCAGCCCTCTGGTTTCACAATTTGCTGAAGCGAGAGTGGACACCCGACCTTGCCTCTATCGCTGCAGGTGATGCGCCCAACGATCGCGAGATGCTTGAAAACGCTGACTTTGCGCTGGTGATGCGCAATGACCGAGGTACACCGCTCTCACTCGAGCGCACCGGTCCGACCTTTCTTTCGCAGGGGTCTGGGCCCAGCGCCTGGTCGGAAGGAATTAAAGAAATTTTTGAAATCAATGGATGGGAGATCTAATGGCTGACTTTTATCAAAGTCCACATATTGCGACGTTACACAATCTACGCAGTCGCGCCGTTGAGGAGTTAGAAGCACAGCTTGTTAATTTCTCAACAACCCGTCCCTTGGGGCTAATCTTGCCATCGCTTTACTCGGAACTTGAGACACCCGCGATGCCGCTTATTCGCTCAGAGCTCGAAAAAGTCCCCTATCTATCGCAGGTGGTTATTGGACTCGATCGGGCAGACCAGGACCAGTACGAGTCGGCACTGTCTTTCTTTAAGACGCTTCCGCAGCAGCACCGCGTCTTATGGCATGACGGCCCGCGCTTGCGCGCAATTCACTCCGAGCTTGCGACTCGGGGACTTGCACCCCATGAGCCCGGTAAGGGCCGTAATGTCTGGTATTGCATGGGCTACGTTTTAGCGACCTCGCGCGTCGACGCGGTAGCTCTCCACGATTGCGATATTCTCACCTACGACCGGAGCCTCCTTGCGAGATTGATTTACCCGGTGGCGCATCCCCAATTCAGCTTTGAGTTCTGCAAAGGTTATTACGCGCGTGTTGCCAATGAGAGGCTGAATGGCCGGGCGTGTCGGTTATTGGTGGGACCGCTGATACATGCGACGAAGCGCGTTTTGGGCGAGAACGATTTTCTTAACTACCTCGATAGCTTCCGTTACCTGCTGGCGGGTGAGTTTGCTTTCCGAAAGGACCTACTAAACGACATGCGGGTACCAAGCGATTGGGGCTTAGAGATGGGTGTGGCGTCTGAGATGTATCGGAATAACAGCACCAATCGTATTTGCCAGGTCGAACTTACTGATAATTACGACCATAAACACCAAGAGCTGTCGGCAAATGATGCGGCTCACGGGCTTTCGCGGATGTCGCTTGATATTACGAAGTCGCTGATTCGCAAATTGGCGATACAGGGAACCGTATTCAACCAAGAGACCTTCCGAACGCTAAAGGCGACCTATTATCGAGTTGCTTTGGATTACGTCGAGAGCTATCGACGCGATGCCATCATGAACGGCCTTGACTTTGATACCCACGCTGAAGAGCAGGCGGTGGAGTTGTTCGCGACCAATATTCTTGAGGCGGGCAAACAATTCCTGGAGCGGCCGCTTGATGCGCCGTTCATGCCGACTTGGTCTCGGGTGATCAGTGCGGTTCCCGATATTTTTGAGCAGCTTATCGACGCGGTTGAGGAAGACCATCGCGAATTCTCGTCTCGGATCTAGGTGCGGCGTAGGGAGTAAGTGCAAATCAAATGAAGGTGGACGTTGTGAATCCCTCGATCAGTCGATTTCAATCCAAGGTAAGGCATCTCACCCAAACCCTCTATGGTGGGCGAGAGGACGAGCGAGAAACTATTGATATTGACGCGCTATGCCAACGGCTGAGCGAAACGATAAAACCCTCATACAATATCGAATCGGTGAATCAAGCCGAATCAACGCTGTGGGATGAGTCAGACATCGCGTTGATTACTTATGGCGATTCCATAGTCTCCGATGACGACAAGCCGCTTTCTGTTCTTCACCAATTCTGTCGTGAACATTTCACCGATTATATTTCCTGGGTGCATATCCTGCCGTTTTTTCCTTGGACATCAGATGACGGTTTTTCCGTGATGGACTACTCGACTGTCAACCAGGCGCTCGGTGGCTGGAAGGACATCGAGGCGATCGGGAAAGACTTCAAACTTATGGCTGATCTTGTACTTAACCACTGTTCGAGTCGCTCAGCGTGGTTTGAGAACTTTAAAAAGGGTGTGCACCCAGGCAAAGACTTTTTCTTCACAGCCGATAACACATTCGACACCTCGCAGGTTGTACGGCCGAGAACAAGTGATTTACTTCAGTGTGTGAAAACGAGTGAGGGTGAGGTAAATGTGTGGTGCACCTTTAGCCATGATCAGGTCGACTTTGACTTCTCAAACCCTGAGGTGTTACTCGAATTTGTTCGGATCATTCGCTTGTATCTCGATCGAGGTGTGCGCGTATTCCGACTAGACGCAGTCGCGTTTACCTGGAAGCGCTCAGGTACTACTTGCATCAACCTGCCGGAGGCACACGACTTGGTTCGCCTTCTAAGGACCCTCATCGAGTCGGTGCAAGCGGACGCGGTGATTATCACCGAAACCAACGTCCCGAATATCGAAAACTTAGCGTATTTCGGTCAGCGAGATGAGGCGCATTGCATATATAATTTCGCGCTTCCCCCGTTGCTGCTCCATACCTTGCTGGAAGGCGATTCTTCTCGAATAACGCGCTGGTTGATGAGCATGCCACCAGCGGTAGTGGGGACGACTTATTTTAACTTCATTGCTTCACACGACGGCATTGGATTGCGGCCGGTAGAGGGGCTCCTGAGTGAGGCTGAGCTCGAGTCTATGCGCGAAAAACTTCAAGCCAATGGTGCTTTGTTGTCATGGCGAGAGCTCGCGAGTGGCGAAAAGAGTATTTACGAAGTCAACGTTTCCCTGTTCGACGCCCTGCGGTCTCCGACTGGAGAGAGCGGGGAAACCGTAGCTCGTATGACACTCGCCCACGCAATCTTGTTGGGATTAGAGGGTGTTCCCGCAATTTACCTTCACAGCTTTTTGGGAACGCGTAATGACGAACAGCGTGTCCTCCACACGGGGCATAATCGTGCAATCAATAGACACCAATGGCAGTTGAGTGAGCTTACTGCAGCATTGGAAAACCCTGAGAGTCACCACCGGCAATGTCTCGAGCGAATTAAGGCGCTGATTGACATTCGACGTCACCAGCCCGCCTTCCATCCCAATGCTACCCAATTCACGCTCAATTGTGGCAAAGCCATTTTTGCTTTCTGGCGGCAAAGTCTCGATCGTCGTCAAAGTATTTTTTGTCTTTACAACATAAGTGATAAGGCTGCGCATATACCGATGGGTTCTTTGAATTTGATTGGTGCTGATACGTGGACCGATCTCATCTCCGGCAGTACACATTCGCTCGAGGCGCCAGACATTGTCCTTGCACCGTATCAGACCATTTGGCTGAGTAATTTAGATGGGTTACTGGATGGTGCCGAGTGAAAGTTTAGGAGGCGGCGAGCGAAGTCGTCTGGAGTTCATTAACTACTGAAATCCACCACGATGATCGGAAGTTGAGATCTTGGTTCTAATTTGGGAGCTCGGCCACAACATAGGTATAAAGAAAATGCCTGTTGTGATGAAAACGAGGCGGCTGGTAAAGAAAACACTGCACTCGCACCAATGGGGGAAACGAGACCCCAATATTTTCTTTGCGGGCACGGAGCTTAAGTGTTGGCGGGATAAATCGGTTGAACATTACACGTTTGAGGCAGTGGTCTTGCTACGCTGAGTTATGTGATCATCCGCTCATGTTGCCAGTCGCTTTTTTCTTCGTCGCTGCTATTTACTCTGCCGTCGGTTTTGGCGGTGGTTCAACGTACATCGCGCTGCTAGCACTGAGTGATCAGCCCGCAGAGTTGATACCGTTGGTGGCGTTGCCTTGCAACATTCTCGTGGTGACTCTTGGTAGCTACTTCGCGGTCATTCGTCGGAACTTTGATTGGCGGATGGCAATTCCCTTTTTTGTGTCGTCGGTTCCCATGGCATTTATTGGCGGCGTTATTCCAATCGACGCCAGTGTCTACTTTTTGCTTCTGGGCTTAAGCCTTGCGCTTGCCGGAGTCAGTTTGTGTATCCGGCGGGCGCCCGACGACGCAGCGGTTGTTGCAAAATCATGGGGCCTCGCAACATTTATCGGGGGAGGTCTTGGGTTGCTATCAGGCATGGTCGGTATCGGCGGGGGTATTTTTCTCGCGCCAATCCTCCATTATTTGCGCTGGGCGTCGAGTAAAACCATCGCCGCGCTCTGTAGTTTCTTTATACTGATTAATGCAATCAGCGGACTTGCCGGTCAGCTTCTCAAAACAGGTTTGGATCAGGCAATACTGCAACTGACCTATGGAGCACCGCTGTTTGCTGCCGTCGTCTTGGGTGGGGTGATCGGTGCCCGCTTTGCCATTGAGGGCATAGCTCATCAGCGGGTTGCTCAGCTTACTGGTGTTCTTGTGCTCGCTGTGGGACTCAGAATCTTATGGGCTTGGACGTCGTATATTTAGGGATAAGTCGGGAAATTTGTTGCCTACCCGCAAGCGACGTATTGTAGCAATGCACATACGTGTCGCCGCTGAAACAACGGTGACTGCCTGTATCTGGCAGTGCGTTGTCGCAGTGGATCACATCTACAGAGGCTAATAGGAGTCTTGCAAATGAAAGCGGAACGTATGCCTAAGTCACAGCAAAATGTTTTTGGGGAGCCAATCGAGCTCTGCTGTGAAGACCCGATGACAGGATTTTATAGGGACGGCCACTGCAATACGGGGCCCAATGACTTAGGGACACATACTGTTTGTGCGTTGATGACGGAAGAGTTTCTCGAATTTTCCGCGTCCGTGGGCAATGACTTAAGTACCCCACGTTCCGAGTTTGGATTTCCCGGATTAGTTGAGGGTAATAGGTGGTGCTTGTGTGCACTCAGGTGGGAGCAAGCCCATCAAGCCGGGAAAGCGCCTAAGCTATTTTTAAGGTCAACCAACATTGTCACTCTGAGGGCCATCCCTCTCGAGGTGCTCAAGCCCTACGCTATGGACTTGATCTGAGAGGATTTTCAGGCGCAATTATTAACCGTTTTGGAGGATGGCGCGTCTCGCCAGTCTACTGATAACCTCGCGCCGATTAGAAAACACTGATATCAAATAGTTCTGGTTTGCTGGGGGTTATATGAAATGTCCCAGCGGCGCCAGATGCGTTGGGGGAAGACATGAAACTATCGCGAGTGGCCGGCGCATTAGGCGCAGAGGTAACGGGCTTCGATGTGAGTGCTGCGCTAGCTAACGGCGAGGGGCACAAAATTCGAGCGCTTTTGAATGAGCACGAGGTGATTTTCTTTCGCGATCAACAACTCAAGCCCAGTGAGCAGCGTGATGTTGCTGCACTGTTCGGTCCGCTTCAAACACACCCTGCCTACGGTACCGTGGACAACATCCCCGAGGTGATGCTGCTCGAGAGCACGCCCGAGAATCCATCAAAAATTGAGGTGTGGCACTCGGATATGACGTTTCGCCAGCACCCCCCCTCGGTCACGGTATTAAAGGGCGTCACCATCCCAGAGGTAGGTGGCGATACGTTATTTGCCAGCATGACGACGGCTTACGATGGTTTGTCTGAGGGTATGAAGCGTTATTTAGAGCCTTTAGTGGCGGTTCATGACTTTTCGCAAGGCTTTAAAGAGAGCCTTGCTGAGCCTGGTGGTCGTGAGCGACTGGCAGGTGCACTGGCCGATAATCCACCCGTTCGTCATAGGGTCATACAGACCCACCCA
>CAJXZI010000110.1 GCA_913063005.1 uncultured Halieaceae bacterium
CGCCCTGATTCATCAGGATTCCCCAGCCCTATCGTCGAGTTCAGCTTCCGCGATGAGGACGCCAACCTCGTCCCCGCGGGTGAGCCAGGCGAAATTTGGGTCCGCTCCTCCGCGGCAATTCAAGGCTATTTCTCGGGCGGCAAGCCTTCCGATGAGCCCGTTGACGGCTGGATGGCCACTGGTGATGTAGGTTATATCAGCGATGAAGGGTTTCTTTACATTTGTGGTCGGGTCAAAGACATGATTATCCGTGGCGGAGAGAATGTTTATCCGTCGGAGATCGAGGCCTGTCTGCTCGAGCTTCCGGGCTGCGAGGAGGCGGCAGTGATCGGACTACCTCACGATACCTGGGGCGAGGAAGTGGCTGCGGTCATTCGCATGTCCGCGGGTGAATCGTCCGATGCGAGCGAAGTCACCGCCTTTTGTAAGGAACGTCTAGCCGGCTTTAAAGTCCCCGCGCATATTGTATTCACTGATGAGCCACTAGCGCGCAACGCGCTTCAGAAACTGCTCAAGGCGCCGATTAAGGAGCGATACTTTGGCTAGCCTGGATGCAACACCGTCGATCCACTGTTATCGGCTGATCATCTTATTTTTCGAGACCACGCCAGGGATTGATCACATCGAGGCCGCAGTCGCAAAATTGCCAGAGCCTTCCGCCATCCACTTCGCCCAGTGCGACGCGCACAGCGAACGCGCCTCAATGTGGACACGGAATCCCACCGGTCGCTTGCCAAGTGGGCGCCTTGCACTCGAGTATCCAAGCAACGATCTGGACTTTGCTCTCGCATCCACCCTCGCCGAATCACTGGGTGGCGAGGCGCATTGGTGTCTGGGTGCGAGCCCCATAGCCCATCCGCTCAACGAGCCCTCTACGTTTTCAGGCACCCTACAACTGTGTTGCTTCGAACGCGCTGAGGACCTATCCGACGAGAAACTAAAACAGATCTGGTTCAACGAGCACGCAACCGTTGCGGTGGAGACGCAGAATAACGTCGGCTACCGACAGAACCTAGTAATCAATTCCTCACACAGCGCACTTGATGGCATTGTCGAGGAACTCTTCCCCATCGAAGCCGCCGACTCGCTCACTGACTTTTTTGCGGACGGCGACAACCCCGAAAAAATGATGAATCACATCCAACGGCTGACCGAGAGTAGTGAGCGTGTGCTCGACTTGGAGAAGTCATCCGTTATCCATATGACCGAGCAGCGCCTTCGTTAAAGCGCGAGACCGAGGAGTCACCATGAGTAATAACATCGAAAACTCACCGTTAGCGGGAAAGGTCGCCCTGATCACGGGCGCTGGACAAGGCATAGGGCAAGGCATTGCCTTCTCCCTAGCGAAGCGAGGCGTCAAAGTTGTCGCCGTCGGAAGAACCCTGAGTAAATGTGAAAACACCGTTGCTCAAATCAGTGAGCGCTTTGGTACCGACGCCACTGCCATTGAATGCGATATCTCAAACCTTGAGGCCCTCGATGGCCTTGTTGAGCAAGCAGCTGCGACCTACGGCCGGCTGGATATTCTGATCAACAATGCGGTGACAACGACCATTAATTCACTGATGGAAACGAGCCTCGAGGACTTCGAGAAGGGTCTGAAAGTGGGGCCAATGGCAACGCTGAGGATGATGCAACTTGCCCAACCTCACCTGATTGCCTCGGGCGATGGCAACATCATCAATCTTGCGACGGCTGCAGCGAAGCGCTGGGATAGCTCAACCTATGGGGTTTATGCGGCAGAAAAAGAGGCGATACGTGCACTATCCCGCGGTGCTGCCTGCGAATGGGGTAGCCTAGGTATTCGAACCAATACCATCCTACCGCTGGCAAAGTCACCGGCGCTTGAAATGTGGGAGCAATGGCGTCCCGAGGAAGCCGCCGCTTTCGCCGAGACAGTGCCGATGAAGCGCATTGGGCACTGCGAGGACGACATCGGTGAGTTTGTCGCGCTCTTGTGCGCACCCGAGTCGCGCTATGTGAATGGCCAATCGATCGCAATCGATGGTGGCCAAGTCAATATGGGATAAACAAGCGTTTGCGCCATTCGCATCTCAACAGCTGCATCGGACGCACAAAAATTGAAGCTCAAGATTGTGGACCGTAAATGCACTGCTTTTCCGCTCAAGCGTTTGCAAGGAAATGAACTCGTCAAACCCAAAACTTTAACTAGAGACGGGCTTGCATAAGATGAAGAAGCAATAAAGAAAGGGCGCCTTGAGCAAAGAAGTCCCTCACAAAAGACTCAATCACCCCTGAGCCACCCAAATAAAGGCCTCATCCTGGAAGGCCTACTCTGGCCATTACTTGGCCCGTAAAGGCCTCTCAGCAACACCCCTACCCCTACAAAAAGGTCTCACCCAGCACAGCTTGCGCCAGGACAGGGGCTGTACCCTTTATTACTTCACTGATGCACCGCCATCCACACTGAGCAGCTGGCCTGTGATGAAGGATGCGCGGTCTGACGCGAGAAAACACACCGCCTCCGCAATTTCTGAGGGCTCGCCCAAGCGCCGCATAACCGCCGCCTGCTTTAAGCCCTCAGCAATCTTGGGCTGTTCTTCGAAGTATTTCTCAACGCCCGGTGTACGAATAACGCCTGGGGATACGGCGTTGATCCGGATCCCTTTGTGTCCATATTCCGACGCCGAGCTCTTGGTCAGCAAATTGACGCCGCTCTTTGCGGCAGCGTAGGCGGTGTTGTAAGGCTGACCACGCAATGAGGCGTTTGAAGAAATGTTGACGATGCTTCCGCCGGACTCCTGCCCAAGCATCGCTTCGATCTCGTACTTCATGCACAAAAACGTATTGGTGAGGCAAAGATCCAAGGTTTGGTCGAACACTGACTTGTCGAAAGTGTGAATCGGGCCTGAGCCACGGCTAACTGCCGCGCTGTTGCAGGCAATATCCAGCGCACCCCAGTGATCAACCGCTGCTTGCACCATCGATGCTACGCGCGCCTCGTCACTGACGTCGGCAACAAAAGCTTCTGCTTTACCACCCGCACTGACAATATCGCTCGCGGTCTGGCTTGCTGTCTCTTCGTTGAAATCGACAACTAGAACACTTGCGCCCTCACTCGCGAGTTTCATGGCAATGGCGCGACCAATGCCGACACCGGCTCCTGTGACCAACGATACCTTTCCTGCTAACTCTTTTGCTGACTCTGCCACGATGCTTACTACCTGCCTCTTATTAATGGTCAATTTAGACTACGTATCTGAGCGAGCGAATGTTCCTTGCTCACACGCTTCGTTCTATCTTGTACGCGGTGTCTGCCACAAGCCCAAATGGACTAGAACGGCTGCTCAACTCAACCATAAGATCAAGGAAACCATTGTGATCACAGACTATTTCAGCCTCGAGGGAAAAAGAGCCCTAGTTACCGGTGCCGGTAAAGGTATAGGTGCCCGCATCGCGACAGCTTTTGCGGAAATGGGGGCTGACGTCGCGCTGGTCGCTCGCACTCAGTCGGATCTCGATGCGGTAGCGACCGAAATCCGCCAATTAGGTCGAGAGGCTCATACCTTTGCCTGCGACGTCACAGACGAGGTGGCACTGACAAGCGTTGTGCAAACGCTTACTGAGGCGTGGGGTAGTCTGGATATTTTAATCAATAACGCCGGCGCACCTGGCCAGGGCTATGGCTCGCTTAAAAAAGTCACAAAAGCGCGGTTTGAAAACACCATCGACATCAACCTCACATCGGCCTACACCCTCACACACCTCGCTCTGCCATTGTTAAAAGCAGCGCCGCAAGGAAGTATTGTGAACGTGTCGTCTGCCCTTGGCTGGATGGTTGATCGCAACTTTGCCGCCTATGGCGCAGCGAAGGCAGGCATGGATCAAATGACGCGGATTCTGGCCTACGAGTTAGCGCCCAGCATTCGTGTCAATGGTATCGCTCCCGGTGCAATTGAAACTCCGAGCACAGCCTTCATCTCGCAAAACGAAGATATGTACAACGCAACTGTGCGATGGATACCTCAGGGCCGCTTGGGCAAACCCGACGATATCGCCCTGGCAGCGCTTTATCTCGCATCGAATGCATCCGGGTTTGTGAGCGGCAAGATTATCGAAGTCGATGGTGGCATGGCGGCACTACCGGGAACCGCTATCGAAGCGAACATCGCAAGAACCATGGCGACCGAATAACGGGCTACGTTGAAACAAAATTGGCTTGAAGCACTGAATAACAACAGGGGATAAGAATGGGGACATATGTGCTAACGGGCGGCGCCACAGGCATCGGCGCAGCCATCAAAGAGAAACTTCGTGCACAAGGCCATCGCGTGGTCGTCATCGACCTGAAGGAAGGCGATTACCTGGCAGATCTAGGTGACCCCGAAACCCGCAGTTCAGTCGTTTCAAAAGTCGCCGATGAGGTACCGGAGATCGACGGTTTGATCACCTGTGCGGGTGTAGCATCACAATTCCCAAATACGGGCAAGATATTGGCTATCAATTACTTTGGCACCACTGAGGTTATCGAGGGCCTTTCCGCGAATGTGGTGACCGGGGGGCGCATCATCGCCATCAGCTCAAATTCGGCGCCGATGAGTACGCGACCCGACTTGATAGACGCACTGCTAGATGGCCCCGAGGCAGCTGCAGTGGCTATGGGGGCTGAGCTTAATGGCCACGAGTGCTACGCCAGCAGTAAAAATGCTGTGGCGCGTTACATGCGAAGAACCGCACCGATTCTGGCCCAACGTGGTATTTCATTTAACGCATTGGCTCCCGGCTATATTTCGACGCCGATGACACAGGCCGTCGAAAACGACGAAGAGTACGGCCCTCTTATCAAAGCCTTCGTGGATTCAATACCCCTCGGTAGACCGGGCCAAGCCGACGATGTGGCGAACCTTGCCATGTTCCTGCTCTCACCCGAGGGCGCCTATGTCGCAGGCTCCACGCTCTTCATTGATGGTGCACACGATGCCATGATGCGACCGGACGTTAGCGTCTAGAAAAAAATGCGGAGCGGCGATAGGCGATAGGCGATAGGCGATAGGCGATAGGCGATAGGCGATAGGCGATAGGCGATAGGCGATAGGCGATAGGCGATAGGCGATAGGCGATAGGCGATAGGCGATAGGCGATAGGCGATAAAAAGCGAACAGCGCTATTCGCAGGGGCACAAACCCCGGCGTGTCACTTAGCGTTCTTTTCTCGTCAGCCGCCGGTGTTCTAATGAAGTGCGCGACAACAATTAGAGAGCGCGGCCAGTAGCGAGAGACAGAGACTAGAAATAAACGCCAAGTCAAAAGAATAGCGATAAGAATAAAACGGGAAATTCACAGCGATGACAAAGACAATAAAGCATGCGGCTGCGGCCTCAGTGATGACTTTAGGAATGCTCAGTGGCTTATCGGCGCAAGCCAACGAAGCGCCCTGCGCTGTCTCATCGGATACTAAACTCCCGTTTTTCGGGGACCTTCATATTCACACCCGATATTCCTTCGATTCTTTTCTTTCCAATCAAAAAAATGACCCAGACGGTGCCTATGAGTACGCCAAGGGGGAGGTCATCACCCTTCCCGACGCCTACGGTGAACAAACCGTATCTGCGCAAATTGACCGGCCTATCGACTTCGCAGCGGTGACCGATCACGGGCAGTTTTTAGGGGAAGTCGCTCTGTGTGACAGCGATTGGACTCAAGCCGCGTGGTGGACACCTGTCTGTCTTATGTCACGCGCTCAAAACCTCTGGGTACAGCTTTACGCGGCAAGCTTGTGGACTGTTTCAGGCGGCATGGAAGGCGAGGCACCTGAACGCGGCATCGTTTGCTCTCTAGGCGATTGCGAGGAGAACGCGCTGAGTGTATGGGATGACATTCAGCAAGCCGCTGAGCGCCATTACGATCGCTCTGAGGACTGCAGCTTCACCACCTTCGTAGGTTATGAGTACACCCAAGGCCAGGAGATGGCCAATCTCCACCGAAATGTGATTTTCAAAGGTGAGGAAGTGACGCGTCTTCCTATTTCTGTCTTTGATACCGACAGTTCAGTCCCCGAGTTGTGGCGTCAGCTGCGGACTCAATGTCTAGAGTCCGATTCCGGCTGCGATGTACTCGCTATCCCCCACAATCCCAATCTGGGCGGTGGACTCATGTTCCCCGACCCCGCTACCGAGGAGGAAGCCATCAACCGGCTCGAGATCGAGCCCTTGGTAGAACTCGTTCAGCACAAAGGCGCCTCGGAGTGTCGTTTCGACCGGTTAGCCGGAGTGGGTATTGATACCGAAGACGAGCTCTGTGACTTCGAGCAAATCCCGTCTGACAACTTAGCGATGCTGGGCAGTGTTAAAGGGAAAATGCGTTCCGAGGCAGGGCTCGCTGTCGGTGTCGACAAGTTCCATCGTCGCAATATGATGCGAAACGTCCTAAAGGACGGTCTCGCGCTCGAACAGGAAACGGGCGTAAACCCTTTCAGACAGGGATTCATTGGTAGCACCGACACGCATACAGCGACCTCGGGTGGCGCTATGGAGAAGAACTACGTGGGTCATCTGGGCTCGCGTGACGCGACCTTCAGAAACATTCAGGACCACTTCGTCTCTAACCCCGGGGGCTTAGCCGTGGTCTGGGCCGAGGAAAATCGCAGAGACGCGATTTTCGAAGCCATGCGAAACCGGGAAACCTACGCCACCTCTGGTACACGGCCGATTGTTCGCTTCTTTGCCGGCGACTACGAAACAGACCTGTGTGAT
>CAJXZI010000111.1 GCA_913063005.1 uncultured Halieaceae bacterium
CGTAGAGCCGCTCGAGTTCTTCTGAAGCAGTTCCATCGGGATGGGCAAGACCTTCGGTCATAGCGGCTTTACACATACGGTTAGGCACTACCGCACCACAGGGTAGTGTTAAAGGTTGCTCTAGCATTGGGATCTCCGGTTGCTTCTTATTAGGGCTGTTATTAGGGCTGTTATTAGGGCTGTTATTAGGGCTGTTATTAGGGCCGGTGTTTTATGGGCATTGTTTTTAAGACCTGTTTGTAGCGGGTCATTACTTAACGGCCCTCACTTTTCTGAGTTTACTCCTCGGGTTCGAGTGTCACGTGGCAGCGTTGATCCTGCAGTAACTCAGCCGATGCTAAATCATAAACGAAATTCTGTCGGTATTTATCCATGAACTCATTATCTTGAGTTCTAAGGCGTTTACGTTGGAGGGCGCTTAGATATCGACGGACATCATCTTGAGACTTAAGAATGAGAGGGGGCACCTCTGCAGTGTTGCCGTCGGGCGTTTTAGCCACCATGGTGAAGTAGCAGGTATTGGTGTGTTTACTGATACCTGCCTGCAGATTTTCGGCAACTACTTTGATACCAACAACGAGTGATTTTCGGCCCACGTAGTTGACTGATCCCATGAGTTTAATGACTTCGCCCACTTCGACCGGCTGCAGGAACTCCACATTATCAACAGATACGGTAACGCAGTAGTTGCCAGCGTGTTTGCTTGCGCAAACGTAGGCCACCTTATCCATCAGCGACATGAGTGTTCCGCCGTGGACTTTGCCGCCAAAGTTGGCATAGCTGGGTACCATTAGCTCGATAATCGTGCTCTGCGAGTAAGCGACGGTATGTCCTTCCACGGTGGATTCCTTGCGAGGGTTGAGCTGTTTTTACCGACCCGGCAGAGGTCTGGATCAGCGCTCGCCCTTACTAGGTGTCAGGCCGTAGGGCTCAGCCAGTTTCCACACGTGCGGGGGCACCATCGTACGCAGGCGTTTTGGTGCGGCACGACGCAGGTGGAGTATTGATTCAGCTGCTTTCATCTCGAGTCGAGTGCGTGCGAATTCGAGACCTTTTGGTCCGGTAAGCGGCATGATTTTACCTACAATGGGGCGAAGCCATTGCGGCATTCGTCTTAGCGGCAGACCACCTGTTGCCCGGCGTGTATTTTCAATAAATCCTTTTACCGCAGCGTGTCTTCTCCCCGAGGTGGATGGCGCCTTGAGTGTGAGTTCTGAGCGAATTGCATCAAGCGCTTTCTGACCTTTTTGATTGCGCACGAGCAGCCACTGATCACCGCGACCGCCCATGTATCCGACCGTGATATCGGAGAGGGTATTGACGTAGTCGACACAGGTCCGACATGTAAGCGGAAAAAAGTCGTCTCGCAGGTTAGCAATGGGAAGCTGAAGAAACGGAATCCGTCGCTTTTTTCCCGTATCAAATCGCAGCTCGACGTGGAAGTCGGGCATAAACTCTAAGTAGTTAATTCGCTCGGGATTGCTGTCGAGCAGCGATAAGAATTCGTGGAAGTTTTCAGTGGTGGTGTTGTCCGAGCAGGGTGTTCCGATGACGACCAGATGCTCTAAATCAAGTTCTTTTTCTAGCGCACGTAGCGCGTAGATTTGGCAGGGTATGCCGATAACCGCAATTCGCTTGTGGCCATCGGCGATGGCGGGCTCGAGTAGTTCAAGGAGTGGTGCATATCCCATCCGCATCCCTCTGCAGCTCGCCATGTCCTGTGCATCAGTAATCAGCCTTGGTATCGGTTTCCATGGGTCAGTGTCGTCAGGCCCAATACACAGAACCGCTGAGACCTCGCCAGACGCTAAGAGGGCTTCCCCCAGTCGCGTGGTTATACCAGTCCACTGCGCGCCGTTACGTTTCGGTGTGAGTGCCGCTTGGTGCATTTCTTCGACTACGCCGAAAAACGGTTCTATATCACCCTCTTTTTGTCGCACACGCCCGTGAGTTTGGTGTTCAAGGCGCGCATAGTCAGGGTTGATGAATTGGCAGACGTGCCCACAGCGACCGGGTTCATGAGTCCGGCTAATACCGCAGTCAGTGCAGAGCTTTCGATGCGGTGCCGATTCCTGTTCCTGCACCGCTATAAGGTTCATCCCTCGAGTCCCAACATATATTCGGCAACGAGCAAGCGCATGTCTTCAGATACATGCCCTTGCGGTGGCATCGCTGGGAAGTCGGGTCGGCGTTTCACGGGGTTGGCAACGTAATCGGCAAGCGCCTGAACGTCATCGCCATACTGCGCCTGAATGACTAGGGCTGGTGGTCCAATCAGGCGCACATTATAAGCGTGACAGCCGGCGCAGATGCCGTTGTAAACAACTTCAGCACCACCCGCATCTGCAGTGATAACGCGAGGGTCAGCAGGTGCTTCCAACATTTTCGTGGTGAGTTGGCGTGAGGTGCCGATGTCGGTGGCGGTAGCAACGGCGTCAGCCGCGCGCACGGTGGGTGCGTCACAGTCTGCCCACTCCTCTAGACCATAGGAGCGATAGGCGCCACGGCGAGATATACAACTACCGCGCTCTTTGTCGGCGGCAGATTGATAAGCCAATATATCTGGGCCCTTGGTGCTGAACTTGCTCAGCATCAAAAGCTTCATCTCTCCGTCGGGGTCGTTGCCATTATCAAACATGACATTGTTGCGAATTTCGACATTGTCAGAGTGGGGGTCAGAGTCTTTGTCGCTCGCCACTTCGGTCACGAAATCACCACTTGTGACGATGATGCCACCCGTATTATTGCCCGTAATAATGTTGTCTTCGATTACCACTTGGTCACCTGACATTACAAGTATCCCTGTACCCGAAGGAATTCCTGCAACCAGTGAACCTGGGATGGCGAAGTTAGGTGTATTGTTATTCGTCACAAAATTTCGACGAATGACGGCGTCGTAAGACGACTTAATTGGGAGGCCAGGCGTAATGAAAACCAGAATGCCGCCTGTATTATTTCTCGCGACATTGCCCTCAACCAGGACATGGCGGCTGTTTTCAACCTCAATACCCGCCACGTTGTCGAAGACCTGATTATTGCGAACGTCAACGTAGTCAGACATGCCCACGTAGATGGCGGCGTCTTCAATTTCACTCAGGATATTGTTCTCGATAAGGCCGTTGTGGCCAAACTCAGGGAAAATGCCGTAAAGGCCGGTGTCGATAACCCAGTTGTTTCTAATCGAGAAGTTGTTCCCCGATTGTCCCATGATGGCATTGCCTTTGTACTTCGTGATCTTGAACCACTCGACACTAAAGCCGTTTCCTGAATAGAGGATCGCGTCGTTGAGAATCTTCTCGCCGTCGAGATGTGGCCACTCGCCGTCTTCAACGACGCCAATGAGTGAAATATCGTCTTTATCGACAAATACGGTCTCGTGATAAGTGCCGGGATAAACTTTGATGGTGTCGCCTGCTTTGGCTTTGGTTAGTGCGGCCTGAATGCTCTCGCCTTCCTTTACTTCCAAGGTGGCAGCTTGTGCCATCGCAGAAGCTAGGGATAAGAGAAAAATCGAAAGTGCTTGGCTGAGTTTTATTTTCATTATTCTGCCCTCGATGTCAGGTGCTTACGGTGCTGTTCTCGCTGGTGCTTCTGTAAATGGTGCTTCTCTAAATGGTGCTTTTGTTGCTGTTGCATTTGTAGAGAGTGCGTTTGTTGACGTTGCTCGTTTTGAGAACTCTCTCCCCAACCGTACTCATGTTCCAACTGCCTTGCTCGCCCTGGCGCCAAACCTGATGGAACCCGCTCAGGTATGACCGGCATAAAGCCCTCATCAGTAAGAGCGTGGAGGAAATCGACCAATCTGTCGAGTTCTTCGTCTCGAAGATTGGGCTCCCAGATATGCCAGTGAATAAGAAGGTTTTCGCTCTCGGGTACCGCGTGGCCTCTACCGCCGTTATAAAAAGCCACCGTATCGCGCAGCGTTTTGAAATTGCCCTGGTGCATATAAGGCGCAGTTTTTGCGATGTTGCGCAGGCTTGGCACGCGAAAGCCGCCGCGTTGGCTGGGGATGCCTGATGTTGCTCCAGCCCCGGGATCGAAGGGTCTGCCCTCCGGTTCCGGCACGCCAATAATCGCGATTTCCTGATTACTGAAAAGTGGCGGGGTATGACACTCACCGCATCGAGATACGAAGGAACGGAAGACGTTGAGTCCCTCGAGCTCACTGGGCGATAGACTGTCGTGTATGCCATGAGCGTAAAAATCATAACGGCTGTTGAGCGATACCAAAGACGCTTCAAAAGCGCTGAGGGCTGTATAGACCTGATTCAAACGGATATCGGGTGTTCCAAATGCATCTGCGAAAAGTTGCAGGTAGATCTCATTACTCGATAAGTCGGCCAGCAGCTGCTCAGGAGTGTTACCCATTTCATTAGTTGAGTAGAGCGGTCCCAGGAGCTGGGTTTCGAGCGTGGTTTTGCTGCCGTCCCAGAGCAAGGTGTCGAAAAAACCAATATTCCAAAGGCTCGGTGCCGAGCGCTCGAGCGTTTCGCCATTAATACCTAACGCGCGGCCGCGGCCATCGGCGAAACCATAGTCAGGGTCGTGGCAGCTCGAGCAAGCGACGGTGTTGTCGCCCGATAGCACGGGATCGAAAAAGAGGTAGCGGCCGAGATCAATGACCTCTGGACTGAAACCATCCCGGATATCAGGCAGACCTGCTCGTGGACCGCCAACGCCGCTGTCGTGCGGTGATGAATAGCCGTCATACAGCGTTCGAAGTTCACAGCCGCCTTCTGCTGAAAGAACAAAACCAGCGGGGCACACTTTTGCCAATTCGAAGTTGGTGTTCGCGTCGTTTGCCAGGATGCCGGGCGCTAAGCACATCACCCCTAAGAGGCCTAATCTAAATTTACTCAGCGAGTGTGGCCACATAGGAAGAAACATCGTCGATGAGCTGGGGGTCTTTGAGCGCTCTCGCTAGGCGGGCCATTTGTTGGCCATACCGATCGTCAGAGTGGCCACCACGTCGGCCCTCCGCGAAGTGGCGATACTGGCGAGTAAGGTAATCCTGGCTCAGCCCCAAAAGGTTGGGCGCACCAAGCGCATCGTTGCCGACTGCATTGGTCCCGTGGCAAGCGCTGCAGTAGGCGTTGTAAAGATCTTTTCCCCGTTTTTTGTTGCCGGCATGGGTCGCTGCAGTTGTGTGACTTTTATCTGGGAAAGCATCGATTGCGCTAGTTGCACTCGCGAGCACCGGGGCGTCAAGCGCCGCGATTGCCGCCATCATTGTTTGTGTATAGCTGTCGTCACTCTCGCGCCAGCCGGCCTGGAATCCCTCAAGCTGTCGCCGGATATACGGGGCTGATAATTGCGTTAGGTTGGGCGCGCCCAACGCATTGTTTCCTTGCCCGGCAATGCCATGGCATTGGGCGCAGTGCACCTGATAACTATCTTCTGCGGTTGCGGCGACCGCTATCATTAGCAAGCTAAAAACGGCTGTACTTAATAAGACTCGGCGGATCATCTATTGGTTCTAATTCTTTTTGATATCGCGACGGCCAGTATATACACCGTGACCGAGGTGACAAATGACCCGCTTCTTCAGGGGCGAAGAGGCCGCTGCGGCTCATGTGACGCCTCATTCGTAGCTGGGAGAAATCGCTCTTGGATTAAATGAGCGTTTGGCTAGTGCGAGACGTTTTCAAACAAGACTTTCTAACACGAAAATTTTTCAGCACGGGACTCTCCAGCACGAGACTCTCCAGCACCAAGCTTTAATGTTAAAAATAATGAGTGAAGCGTGGAGGTTTTAAAGTAGAAGCGTCGTGCGATGTTGAGAGCACGCAAGCCGAACCCCACAGGCACGCTCCCGATATGACCAAGGTGTCAGATCCCAAAGGTATTGTTTTTCGGGGTCACAATTTCAATCACGTCTTTTTTGGTTGCCATATATTGCTCGAGAGGAATTTTTATTAAAGCCATGGAGCTTCTCTGGTATGGCCATCATGGTGGGTGAAATCACAGCACACCAGGCTGATCCCGAGGTTGGACGCCCCGATCTAAAGGGGATCGAATGGCGAGATCCCAGAAAGAAGGGATCGATATTGAATGGATCCAGAAAAGCGATCGAAAAAAAGGGCTCAGGACGATGGTGGCTTGGCTCAAGACCTACGTCTTGGCATGTACCCGTTATTTCCTACCGTTTTCCTGAATCTGACTACGCCGTATGAGCAGGATGTCGGATAAGTGTGACCTCATTCAGGCGTTACTGAGGCAGGGTCGACACGCCACTGTAGGACCTGCGGCGACATTAGGGGATGATAGTGCGATACCGACATCGCTAACGCTAAGCGTTAGCCTCCCTGTTCAGTAAGGGAGGCTGGATACCTCTGACTTTACTCGTCTAAGAAGCTACGGAGGTAGTCCGATCGTGTTGGATGGCGAAGCTTGCGCAGCGCTTTTGCTTCGATCTGACGAATACGCTCTCGGGTTACGTCAAACTGCTTGCCAACTTCTTCGAGCGTGTGGTCCGTGTTCATATCGATACCGAAACGCATCCTGAGAACCTTCGCTTCGCGCGCTGTGAGTCCACCAAGTACTTCTCGCGTCGCCTCGGTCAAGCCTTCCTCAGTCGCTGACTCAACAGGGCTCGCGATCGTCACGTCCTCAATGAAATCGCCGAGGCTTGAGTCTTCATCGTCGCCAATAGGTGTTTCCATGGAGATGGGCTCTTTCGCA
>CAJXZI010000112.1 GCA_913063005.1 uncultured Halieaceae bacterium
TTCATGCTCCTCGCCTTCGTGCTCTTCCTCATGCTCACCATGCTCTCCGTGAAATGGAATGCCATAGGTAGCGCTGAGCTCCTGATAGGAGGCACCGACGTAACCCCAGTCACCTACTCGAGAGATGCCAAACCGATGTGCCTCGGTTTCGTAATCTGAATTAGCAAGCGTGGTCATGTCTTCATCATGCTCTTCATGATGATCGTCATGTTCTTCCTCGTGCTCTTCCTCGTGGATTATTGCGCCACGTGGAATGTCAAAACTGTCAGCGTCAAACTCACTGTAGTCGTAGCTAAGATTGAAGCCGCCGACATTGCCTCTTGCACCTGCGCTGAAACCACTGCCGTCGTTTACCGACTGTGATTCAGCTCCAATGTAGGCCGAGGCTTCTTCAACATCACTGCGCGCAATGGTGTTGTCGACGATGTTGATGATGCCGCCGCTCGCACCATTGCTGTAGAGAAGCGCCGATGCGCCCCTCACAACCTCAATTTGCTGAACATTGTTTAAATCAACATCATTTGCGTGGTCGGGACCAATACCTGAGGCGTCACGGATTACCAAGCCGTTCTGCAAAAGTTTGACGCGGTTTCCGGACATGCCTCGTATGACAGGCTGACCCACGGCAGGGCCAAAGTTGTTTGATGAAACACCGGCAAGCGTGCTGAGATGCTCGCCAATGGCTTGTGAGCCTGACTCCGCGATCGAATCACCAGATACTACAAAGGCGGTTGCCGTCAGGCTGTTTTGTACAAGTGACGAAGTGACCACCACTTCCTCGATAGATTCGTCTTGCGCAAGCGCAAGCGGGGCAATGGCAACGGCCACTGCAAGCGTAGATAAACGCATCATTGGATAACTCCTAAGTTTTAAGGTCGGAAAATTTGTTCTGACTTAAAACTTAGGGGGGGCACGACTCTGGTAAGGCCCAAA
The DNA here is from genome assembly GCA_913063005.1 of uncultured Halieaceae bacterium. GTDB lineage: Bacteria > Pseudomonadota > Gammaproteobacteria > Pseudomonadales > Halieaceae > Luminiphilus. Next base: position 934 of record CAJXZI010000112.1, read on the forward strand.
GGTGTCGGGGCGTAGTGCTTGCGCAGAGGTCGGAAACTGCGCCATTTGCGGTGAAAAGAAATACTCAAGGTCTGTCTCTTCCGCTTCGGCAGATTGGAGATGACAGCCTTGGCAATCGACAAGTTCCTGACCTACTTCGGGGGCATAATCGTGGGTAGCTCCATGCGCAGCTGTACCCACCACCAAGAAGGCGGCGATAAGTGCTGACAGCAGGAACCTAAATTTCACGTTGACGTAACCTGTAACCGGGAGGCGTCCGCGATGATAATACAAAGCTGTGCAAACACAACAGAGCTCAGAAGATCAAAAGGTAACGATACCCATCGTCACGTCTACTAAGGGCATGTGTTTGATTGCCAATCATAGGCTTTGAATTACAATGTTTTTCGCTGGCCGTTGTGAGCATCTGCGTTCGCTGTTTTATCGGAACAAGTCATGGGTCCGCGTGTTGTCAGCGCGTTATAAACGTTTTGCGCGCAGCATTAGTAGCGGAGGTCATATCCACTTAGTTTCTGAAATATCTGCAATGAGCCCTGGTTACGCGATAGGTAAATCCGCAACCCGCTTTAATAACGGGCACTTAACTTTAGCGGAGCGCGTACTAGATGCCATCGAGTGATTCTTCTCGACATAGCCCGCTTATCTGGTTTGTCTTCCTGGTCATTGTCATCGACTTGGTCGGCTTTGGCTTAGTCATACCGCTACTTCCTTTCATGGCGCCCTCGTTGGGTGGAGACGCATCTGATGTCGCGTTTATTATGATCACTTATGCAGTCGGTGCTGCCGTTATTGCGCCGCTGTGGGGCCGCTTGTCCGATCGATCCGGCCGACGATTTGCCTTGGTGCTTGCACTACTCGCAAGTTCCGCCGCCTACGTCGTAACGGCACTCTCCGATACCTTATTTCAAGTTTATCTCGGGCGCGCCTTATCTGGGTTGGCTGCGGGTAGTTTGCCGGTAGCAACGGCATTGATGGCTGATCTTAGTCCGCCCGAGCGGCGAGCAAAGGCCATGGGCTTGGTGGGAACAGCCTTTGGTTTGGGCTTGATAGCAGGCCCTGTCCTAGGAGGCCTATTGACGGGGGACTCGGAAAGCTTTGCGCTGCCTTTTTACACAGCGGCGGCTATGTCCATGATCGCGGCTATTTTTGCCTTTTGGTTGTTGCCAGTGCAGATGGTGAAGCCTGCGGGTATAAAAGTGGGTGACTCAGAAGTCGAATCGCCACCCTCCGTACTGGCGCCGAGAAAGAACAAGCTTTTACTGATGCAATACGTCACTCATACCTGTTCAGTGAGTTCGATCATCTACTTGTTTCCACTCTGGGTGGCCGATGCTTATCAATGGGGTCCCTCAAACGTGGGGTATTTCTTCGGTGTCGTGGGCGTATCGATGATTACGCTACAAGGGGGGTTACTTGCCACGCTTAGCCGCACCTTCGGACATTTAAACGTGCTTCGGGTCGGTGCTCTTGTTTTTGCGCTATCGTTATTTGTCGTCGCATTTGGCGAGGCGACCTTGTGGATGCCTGCGATGATTTTCTTTGCTTTTTCAGGTTCCACCGTCTGCCTTCCTTTGTTGAACGCTATTGCATCAGAGATCGTACAGTCGAATCACCGCGGCAGAATGATGGGAATGACGGCGTCCGCTTCATCTGCAGGAAGAATTATTGGGCCCTTGTTTGCTGCCTGGCTTTTGGCTTCACGTGGCTTCGGTACGGCGTGGCTCGGCGCCGGTGTGATGGTGTTGTTTTTGGTGGTGTGGTCATTCACAGCCGCGAGAGAATTCAAGCGTTTGGAGTTGAGCTGATATGAAAGTTGCTGTCACATTCCCCATTCCTGAGCCTGCGAAAACCCTACTCAGCGATCTGTTTGACTGCCGTTTTTGGGAGAGTGAAGTCCCGATTCCGTCAGATACGCTCGCTGAGTGGCTATCCGAGGTTGAGGGCGTACTGACGACATTAACTTGCCCACTAGATGAGGCGTCGCTGTCGGGCGCGTCTCATTTAAAGGTGATTTCGACCGTCTCTGTCGGCGTCGATCATATCGATGTCGATTTTGCTAAGTCGCAAAATATTATGATTGGGCACACTCCCGGGGTACTCACTGACAGCACGGCGGACTTAGCTATTGGGCTTATGTTGGCGGTGGGTCGCCGCCTTGCCGAAGGCGACGCTTTGGTGCGTGAGGGTGCATGGAGTGATGGATGGAAGCCGAACCTGTTACTTGGAACTGACCTTAGTAAATCCACTGTCGGACTCGTCGGTATGGGACCCATCGGTCAGGCGGTCGCAAAACGCTTGGCCGGTTTTGGCTGTCGTGTCATTGCTTGGAACCGAACCCACCGAGACGTACCTGGTGTCGAATTCATGGATTTAAATACGCTGTTGTCGAGTGCCGATATTGTCTCGCTGCACACAGCACTGACTGATGAAACGCGAGAACTGATCACCCGAGAGCGTCTAAGTTTGATGAAGGACCAAGCAATTCTGATCAATACCGCCAGAGGTGCCATTATCGACGAGGTTGCGCTGGTTGACGAGTTAGCCTCTGGCCGGCTGCGGGCTGGTCTGGATGTTTATAACGAAGAGCCTCTACCTGCCGATAGCGTGTTTCATTCCCTTCCCGGATGTGTTCTGTTGCCCCACGTAGGCAGTGCGACTCAGCGGACGCGGCAGGCGATGTTCGAGCTAGCACTGAGGAATTTGGTGTCTGGCATGCGCGGTGAAACGCTACCTGCTGCGTTGTAAGCGCATCATCCGCAGGTTCTGAAGCTTCGCTGGGTTCAATCTTCGAGTGGCAGGTGGAACAGCCAGCAGAAGAACTTTTGTAGAATCCTAAGTCACCAGACTAAAGACCTGCTAATCGAGACATCACCGGACTAAGACAGCTACTAGCGCATGCAGCGCCCAAACCGGCCAGAGCGCACGATGCGTAGACCGAAGCATTACGAGAACCGAAAGTTAGTAGAACGACTGATGCGAGATCGCAGCGCAACTAAAACGAATCGTTACGAGAAAAAGACCAGTTTGATGATCATGCCAATAATGGCCGCAGTCAGTACGCGTCTTATGAGTACTTCGCCGTGGCTTAAGGTGAGTCGCGCACCGACGATACCGCCAGCCACATTACCAATAGCGGCAATGGCGCCTATCACCCAAAGCACCTCGCTGGTTGCCGCAAAAACAAAGATTGCGAGAAGGGTATAGGTAAAAATAATAAACACCTTAAGAATGTTGGTGCTAACCAGACTAAGTCCCATAACCCGGTGCATGATCGGCAGCACAACAAAGCCCATACCGATCTGGATAAAGCCTCCCCAAAAACCGGCCATTGCCATTAACAGGTGGCCCAGCGCAAGATTCTTAGGTTGATCTTCAGCCGTTGCATTCTTCTTACCCTGGGGCGCCTGCATGAGCAACAAAACCGCCACCATCACAACGGCTAGCAAGTTCTCAAACTGCTCATTATTCAGTTGTGTACTGAGCCAGGCGCCAAGAAGTGCCGGAGGGATCGCGACGGCGGTTAACGTCGCGCATAGCTTTGCATGGGGAACGCCATGCCGCAGGTAGGTCGCCATAGCCGATGCGTTATGCGCCACGATGGTAATGCGATTGGTGCCGTTAGCAACAGGACCAGGCATTCCTAAGAACATCATGATGGGGACGGTGAGAATGGAGCCACCACCAGCCATCACGTTGACAACACCTGCACCAAAACCCGCGACGATGAGTATGGCAATTTCCCACCAAACAAGATCCATTATCCGCGCGCTGTTCTCATCGTGACGAACTCCTCCGCTGCAGTTGGGTGGATGCCTACTGTGCTGTCAAAGTCCGCCTTCGTCGCCCCTGCTTTCATAGCAACTGCCATGCCCTGGCAGATCTCCCCTGCGTCGGGGCCAACCATGTGCAGTCCGATCACTCGATCTGATGACTTATCCACGATCATCTTCATCAAGGTTCTTTCATCTCGCCCACTGAGCGTATGCTTCATCGGTTTAAAGTCAGACAGATACACATCAATTTCTATCCCACGCGCTTTTGTCTCTTCCTCCGTCAGGCCGACGGTTCCGATGTTGGGTTGGCAGAATACAGCCGTTGGAATGAATGAATAGTCCATAACCTTCTCAGCGTCCCCGAATTGAGTTTGAGCAAAGGCCATCGCTTGCTCAATGGCAACCGGCGTCAACTGTGGACCGCCTGTCATATCGCCCAGTGCAAAGATCGACGGCTCGTCGGTTTGGAAGTGCGCGTCGGCACTGACATAACCGCGGTCATCGAGTTTTACCGCGGTTGTCTCCAAGCCCAGACCTGCAAGATTAGGATGGCGTCCGGTAGCACACAGAACTTCATCGACGACAATGCTCGAGCCGTCGGTCAGTTGAGCTTCAAGACCTTCACGCGTCCGAGAGAGGGACACAATATTGCTGTTGAACCTTAAATCGACTCCAGTCTTTCTAATCTCCTCAGCGGCAAAGGTACGGATATCATTATCAAAGCCACGCATGAAGAGATCGCCTCGGTACAGCTGCGTGACTTGGGCGCCTAATCCATTAAAGATGCAGGCAAACTCTGTCGCGATATAGCCGCCGCCAACAACCAGTAACCGTTGCGGGAAGGTATCAAGGTCGAAGATTTCGTTCGATGTGATGGCGAGCTCGCTGCCAGGGAACTCAGGTTTTGTTGGCCATGAACCTGTAGCGAGCAAAATTTTCTTCGCGTGATATTGCGTCCCGTTAACTTCGACTGTTTGCGCATCAATCAGTTTGGCCATACCGCTAATCACTTGCGCACCTGAGCCCTCAAGGAGTCGGTCGTAAATGCTATTGAGCCGGCTGATTTCTCTTGTTTTGTTGTCGCGTAGGGTTGGCCAGTTGAAGGAGGCACCGTCGACCGTCCAGCCGAAGCCCTGAGCGTCTTTAAATGCTTTACCAAATTCACTGCCGTAAACGTACAGCTTTTTGGGAACACAACCGACGTTTACGCAGGTGCCGCCAAGGTATAGTCCCTCGGCGACGATGACTTTGGCGCCTAGCCCCGCTGAAATGCGCGCTGCGCGCACGCCTCCAGAGCCCGCGCCGATGACAAATAAATCGCAACTGTTATCATTATCCATGCCTAGCCCACTGTGCCCTTGTTTTCGCTAGAGGGTCGGCTGATGCAACCTACCGATGCGCTCAACGAAGATCTGCTAAATGTTTATTATACCTTGGAACCGTGATCGATCTGCTGATTGGTCGCATTTATATGTTTTACTCGCAATTGCCATTATGGCAGCCGCATGGTCTACGCGGGCCAGCGCGCTCAGTCAGTCTCGGGTGTTACTTTTTGATGGTTCCATCATTGTTGGCGACATCGTCAGTTACCGCAGTGATGCGGTGACTTTGAATACTAGCTTCAACCGCGAACTCGCGATCGATTCGAGCTTGATCAAAGATATCGAGGCGGCTTCAGAAGATCTCAGTATTGCCACCTTACTGCTAAAAGATGGTCGCAAAGTTGAAGCAGCGCCCTTTCTTGTTACGGGCGGATTGCTCGCGCTCTCTGATGGCGAAATCATCAAATTATCTGATGTCGATAAGCTGAATCCCGAGCCTTGGGAAATGGGCCAGGGTTACGCATCACAGGGTCTAGCGTCGGTCGCGTTGACGGTCGCGCGAGGCAACACGGACGCGGATCAATTAGACATTGCCGTAAATACACAGTTTGATAGCACCCGCGATCGAATCAC
>CAJXZI010000113.1 GCA_913063005.1 uncultured Halieaceae bacterium
GGAAAGCCGATCAAGCATCTCATCGGTAATGCGGTCAGCGGCCAAGGCGCAGACCTCTGGCTCAAGCACCAATCGCATCTCGAGGATTTCAAACGGGCCTATGCCATCGTCGGTCAAGACAGATGAGATCGAGCTCGATCCGTCCTGTTCAGTGACAAAGATGCCACTGCCAGTTCGCACCTCAATGAGGCCAGAGACTTCTAGGGCAATCATTGCCTCGCGGATCGACGGTCTACTCACTTGTAGCATATCCGCGAGAACACGCTCGGAGGGAAGTCGATCACCGGGCTTCACATCACCAGATTTGACCAAATCTGCGATCCGCCTCGCAACTCGCAGGTAAAGCCGCTCGCTTGAGGGTAATGGTTCGAGCTTAACCATGTTGTTCGTCCGCCATTTTTTGCGCTGCCATGGAGAGTTCTGCGGCTTTAAAGATATGTGCCTGGGTCATCGCCGTATCAGTCCCGTGCAAGCTGTCGAGTATCAGTTGCCCAAAAAAAGGAAAACCCACCGTGCCCGCACAGTCTAATTCGTACACGCCTTTCTGATCGGCGAGTAAGATAACAGATGCAGGTGCCTTGCGCGCCAGATCGACGTACTTGCGCACCTCTATTGAACCTTTCGTACCCAGAATGAACGTTCGTCCATCCCCCCAAACGGGCATTCCATCGGGCGTAAACCAATCAACGCGGCTATAAAACGACGCCCCGTTATCTCCCACCATCGCCATCTCGCCAAAATCCTCGAGCCCCGGGTACTCTGGGTGTTTACGAACGCGCGCCATCGTCAGTGAAGCTTCCAGACACCCTGCATAGGTCAAGAACTGCTCGACCTGGTGGCTCCCGATATCAGTCAAGATCCCACCATAGGATGGCTTGTCGAAAAACCAGTGCGGGCGTGTCGCAGCGGATAGCCGATGTGGCGCAATATTCAACACTTGAATAACGTCACCAATCTCCCCGCTCTGCGTGATTTCTCCCGCGCGCCAGGCAGCCTCGTTATGCAGGCGCTCAGCGTAATACACAAAGTATCGCCGGTTTGTTCTTTCAACTGTCTGCCGAACGGTTTCTAACTGCTCTAAGGTTGTAAACGGGGATTTGTCCGTGAAGTAATCCTTTCCTGCCTTGAGTACCTGCACGCCAATGTCAGCGCGTTGATTGGGAATTGCAGCCGCGGCAACAAGCTGGATCGAGTCATCGGCAAGAATATCGGCAAAATGCTCAACCACACGAGCAGTCGGAAAACGCTCACAAAAGGCTTTGAGTCTAGAAGGGTCCGTGTCATAGACAGCGACTAACTCGCCGCCCGCATCCAACAAACCATTGACCTGCCCATTGATATGGCCGTGGTCCAGAAAAGCCGCGGCAAAACGAAACTCACCGGGAGCAACAACGTGCTCGGCCGCTGCTGAAGGCGCATAATTTGCACCGTCAGAGATACTCATAACCAACCCAGACCAACAGCAGTACTGTAGGTCACGCTTGCTAAAACCATCAGCACACAGGCGATCATGGCAGTATTGAAAAGCAGTGCCTTACGCCCTGTAGGCGTGTCACTACCAAGGTAATTTGGCTTGTTGTTCAGAACGAGCCAGCCGATGTAGGCAACGGGTAGCAAAAAACCGCAAATCGCTGAGGTGGGTAACACCACGTAAGGCCCCATGCTTGACCAGAGAAACACACCGAGCACCGCAGGTGTCGGAATCAAGCATGCGAGCCGATATTGCTTAGAGTCCTCTTCGAGTCCAAACATTTCCATCGCCGCAGCACCGCAGGTAAGCATGTGCATCACAAGCGAGCCCACCGCCATGCCTAACACCCCCAAAGTAAAAATAAGGCGCCCTGCGACCTCGCCTAAACCCGCCTCTGCAAACATCGCTGCCGCTTGTGCCGGCGCAATCCGGTTTTGGATGGGGCTCTCCCCATCGTACAAGGTCACCGCCGCGGCTATGGAGATCAGACCCGTAACTAACAGGTAAGGCAAAACCAGCCCTAAGACGATGTCCCATCGAGCCAGCTCCCGTTCTGACCTACCCCATCCCCGCTTCAAGAGTGTGTAGCCATAGATAAAGGTCATATTAATACCCACCGCCGAGCCGAGAGCCGCCATCATTGTTGTGACACCTAAGGGTGTTGTGGGTAATGAACTTGGTACGAATCCCGAAAACACAGCAGACCAATTCACGTCGCTCTGCATCGATGCGCTGATAACGACCCACGCGAAACTGAGGACGATCACACTGCTGAGAACCTTCACACCGTTCTCAAAGACTCTGACCGCACGGCCGCCCTTACCGTAGTGCCAGACGGTAAACGCACAAAAGCCCCAGATAAGCAGTGCTAGTGAGAATAGGTATCCCTCTCTGAGGACTGCTTGTCCCTCGCTCGAGAGATTGAAGCCACTGACCACATCGATGGACTCTTCGAGCATACCTGCACTGAGCGGATAATGAGAAAAGCCCCAAATCACACTCGAAGCGAGTGCAGCAATTGCCCAAAGCCAAGCTATCGAGGGCGAGAAATGATCACGCATCGCCGTGAAGGGACGCTCACCCGTCGACAAAGTTTGGTGCGCCAAAGCGAAGAGCATGATGCAGCCAATAATCATTGCGACGGGTTGCACCCATAGGTACTCGTACCCAAACATCGCGCCAATTGATAACGAGGTGATTGCGGAGCCGCCACCGAGCGTCATAGCACCTTGGAGCCAACCCGGGCCTCCCTCTCTGATTCGATCGACCAAGCTACTCATCGGTATGATTTCTCCATATCAATCTCGACCTCGATATTTTGAGCCTCGCGCAGCGAGCTCGACGCAATACGTTCGCTCAGAAGCTGCTCGTAACGATGACTGTCGATGGGCAGAGCGATAGCTGAGTCGTCCCATTGAGACAACAACATGCCATTGGCCAACTGCAATGACCCCAAACCTTCGCTCGCAGGCGTGAGTAATCTTGAACCCTGTGTCAGTGCATCAACGAAATTTTGAACGACCTGCGCGTGTTGGTTTACGCCCTCATCGAGCAAGATGGTTTCACGGGTAAACGAGGGCATACCAAACATTTCTCGGGTAGTCGCACAGTGCTCGCTTACACTCTGATCAGCCTTTAACAGCGTAAGCTCTTTATCATCCCAAGTTATGACACCCTCATCGCCAATAATTTCTAAGCGATTGAACCCCGGCGCTTCACCACTTGACGCTTGTAAGAGCCCCACACTCCCGGAATCGTGCTCCAATATGGCCGTAACTTCATCTTCTACGTCGATATCGTGGTAGCGACCGAAGGCAACTTTCGCGGATAGCCTGTCGGGCAAACCAAATAACCATTGCATGATATCGAGATTGTGAATGCACTGATTAATCAGTAGGCCACCGCCCTCACCCGGCCACGTTCCTCGCCATCGACTGACCTTGTAGTAGACATCAGGGCGATACCAAGCAGTCATCGTCCATGTGTAACGCTGAATTGCACCGATTCGTCCGTCGTTCAAAAGCCGTTTTATTGCTGCGTAAGCAGGGTGAAAACGTTGGTTTAGCATTACGGCAAATTGTATATCTGAAGGCATGTTATCGATCAGCGACTGCGATTGTCCTACCGACATGGCAAGTGGCTTTTCGAGCAATACATGCAGCCCTCGCTCAGCGGCCAGCTGCGCAGCAGTGACATGGTCCATAGTAGGGGTCGCAATCAACACTGCATCGCAGCAGTGTGCCTTCAACAGAGATTCTAGCGAGCTAAAATGTGGGACCGAAGCGGCCACTGCCGCCCCGGATCGGGACACCGTTGCCACAAGTTCTGCATTCTTAATGTCTCCTGATCTGAGGAGATTGATATGCTGCTGACCGATGTTTCCGGTCCCCACGACAGCAAATCTTATCGCTCTCATAGACCGGAGACTCTCGGTAGAACCGCCCCGCCTTGACTGGGCATTTTGATTCCAGTGACACGACTATCGGATGTCACGAATTCAAACTGGAAGTCCCTCGGCGCGAAGAGAAACTCTCCCTCAGTGACCTCCTCAAGTCCACCATTGAAATAGACTGACGCAATGTTTAAGCCCGAACCATCGTACGAGATCGTTAACTCAAAGTTGCCGCCACCGTAGACGCCTTCATACGCTCGGTAGTGAGTATTGACGTCAATCTCCATCAACTCTTCTGCCGTCCATTGTGCCGACCGCTCTGACTCAATAGCTCGCAGCTTGGCGACAAACTCAGGTCGGACAATACGTCCGGAGTGACCCCAGGCACGATGAAGGTGAGTGAGCAGCCCAGCTGCTGTTTCGTCATCGAACTCTTGGATGTGTGAGTGACCTGGCATCGCGCTGTTCCAACGTTTGCCAAGTACATCGATCTCACCCTTCACACCGTGAAGTACAATCCTCGCCAAGCGCTCAGTGGGTCCGGTTACCCAGTCTGATCCAGCTAAGGGTGGGCCTATTGCGCCAATACCCTTGCCGTCAACACCGTGGCAGATCGCACACCGTTTGGTGAAATAATCCTTCCCTAATTCTCGACGAGCAACATCTGAGGGACTCAATGGCACAGCATCCGCAGGGAGGTCATCTCCTGCCCAGGTGAACAGTTGCCGTGTTTTCGAAATCTCTCCCCAAAATTCCTCCGGCACATCGTCGAACAAGGAATGTGGCTCATTTAAGACGACGCGCTGAAAACCCTCGCCCCGAGCCCCTTCTTGCAGCCCCCGCAACATGGCTAATTTGAGCCACGGTTGCTTGGTCGACTGAATCAAATCGAGATACTCGCCAGATTCATCGGGATTGCCGCTCAGTGCCTGAGAGAATAGGCCTTCGACGAATTTACTGCCCTTTTCATCGGTTTCTAACCAGCCGCTGCTCGCAAAAAATTGCACCGCAAACCGAGCCTCGATGCCGGCTACTGCGGCGTAGACACCCGCGAGAGCAACCGGATTTGACGCATGGGCCGTCGTGTAAGTAATCAGCTTATCCATCACTTCCGGCGAGTCCGCAAACTTACCTACATACATCACGGCCTGGTGCTGAACGCTCGGATCTTGAGACGCCACGAGAGGTAAAAGATCTTCTACCCTTAACTGTGATCTCCCCGCACGCATCGCAGCAAGTTGCATGGTCGGGCTATCGCTCGCCAACGCAGTCTCTAGAGTGCTACTGGTAAGTTCGTTGCGACCTTCCAAAGTCCAGAGCGCGTGCAACCCACCGATGTCCTCATCCGTCGCGACGAGGTTCTGCAGTTTTGCGGCGAGCCCTGGATCACTTTCGTCCAGCAGTAACCGCTGAGCAGTGTCTCGGCGCCAGCCGTTGGGATCTGACAATGCGGCTATTAATGCGCCTTGGGACGTATCCATGCTGCGTCCACGATCATCGGAGCCCTCTGAATGAGTGATTTTCCAGATGCGACCCATGCCGACCGGTTTATCTAAGTTTCGCGCCAGGATCTGCTCGCGTAACTCATCACTCATAAACATCGTGTCCTGAATGATTCCTCGATACATGTCGATAACATAGAGCGCGCCATCTGGTCCGACCTTGACATCTACAGGGCGAAAACGCTCATCGGTAGACGCCATAAACTCCCGCTGTCCCCACGTGTTGTCGGGATACAAAATGTGCTCGGTAGTTGCCGAGAGAGCGCCTTCATTAAGCTTAAGGTGAGCAATGGTATTGGCGGCGGGCTCCGTTACGAAGACGTCACCGCTATAGCTCGCTGGAAACTGGTCTCCACGATAGAACGCCATGCCACTCGCAGACGTTGGCTTATCCAGTCGACCGTCCTTGCGAAGCACACCCGGCACGTAAGCACGATTCACTCCCGTATTGACTCTGACTGCATAGAGTTGGTCATTCTTGCTGACAGGAATATTGAGTCCAGCGGCACTCTGGTTACCTGCTTCAATAATGGGCTGCGCATCGTAGACGTCGCCGAGAAGCAAATTGGAATTGGTGTTGTAGTAAAGCGTTCCCTCGTTATTCGAAGTAATACCCCACTGCCCTCGCGCAAGCGTAGGCTCGGAGACAACCTTCCCGTCTGAATAACGCATCCGCCGGTTTGACTTGGCGTTATAAAACCAATTATCGATGGCCAGCAGCATGCCGTTTTCATCGTGCTCAACGTTGGCTTCGGTGCTACCGAACCGATCTACGCGTTTCTTGTCACTACAGCTTATCCGACCATCTGCACGCTTATCTCTGGGACAAAGCCATAGATTGGGCGGCTCACCTATCAGTAGCCCATCGTTAACAACCGCTAGTGCTCTGGGTAAAACGAGACCGTCCTGAAGAACGGTGCGCTCGTCATATTGACCATCGCCATCAAGATCCTCGAGTTGGACCACCATGCCAACGGGTTCATCCTTACCGTTGCCGTAGGCGTCAGGCATATAACCGCGCATTTCAACCACGTACATAAGACCGAACTCATCCCACGTAATAGCAACAGGGTCTTCAACTAGCGGTTCAGCCGCGACGAGCGTCACTTCGAATCCAGGAGCCATTACGAAGGTCTCAATGGCCTCGTCCGGAGTCAGCTCAGGTGCTGGAGGGGTATCAATCGTTTTGTAAAACGGTTCTGCATCGCTCGCTGATGCACCTACTGGCATGAACGCAGCGAGCCTTGTTATATTTGCATGCATTGAGATTGTGCCGGGCGATCCAGCGTCC
>CAJXZI010000114.1 GCA_913063005.1 uncultured Halieaceae bacterium
CGAGTGTTCGGGTGCGCATTGAATACATTCAGAGTTGAGGTTATCAATGTCTAAAAGCTTTCTAGATCGACCATTATCAAACGGCGTTGCAATTGGTTGGTCATTGTTGGTGTCTGGTTTAGTGACTGCGAGTGTCTTGGCCAGCGAACTGATGACCGTCGCAGAGACTCCAACGACTGCACGTAGCCCTGAAGGGGAATTTATCTCTTGGCGCGAGCACAGAATAGACGATGAAGACATCAACGGTGGCGTTCCAATCCGAGGCGGGGATGGCATCGCGACTGGTGATATTGACGGTGATGGCTTAGAGGATTTGGTAACCGCTCATGAGGACTCAAATCATATTCGCGTTGCCTTCTCGAACGGCCGTACTGATGAGTGGACGCTTAGAACCATCGCCGAGGGTAAATCGGCGGGTGCCGTCGAGGATATTGCACTCATTGATTTAAACGCCGATGGTTATCTCGACGTCGTTGCGGCGTGTGAGGACGCGCATCTTTTGTATCTGCAAAATCCAGGAGAAGCAGCGCGCACCGGTATCTGGCGGACATTAATTCCGGAGTTCAGCAAGGGGCGTGGGTCGTGGCTACGGGTCTTTGCAACAGATATCGATGGCGATGGCCGCGCCGAACTCACGGCTGCTAATAAAGGGACTGCCGATGTCGTGCGGCTCGATGCCGGTGACGCAGACAATGGTGCGACCTCTTTGATCCGCGTCGTGGGTAACCCATTAGACTCAGCGAACTGGCGAGAGACTGTGCTGTATGAGCAGGGTGTACCTAATACGGCTTTACCGGTCGATATCGATGGCGACGGTGACAGGGATGTTATCGCGGCGAAACGTGTTCGCCAGCAAATCGTGATCATAGAGAATCAGGGAGTAGGTGCGCACGACGAGTTAAGAACGCAGGCGATTCCAGTACAGATTCTTCCCGGTTTTGACGCGCCAGCAGGCTGGCGAGGGCTGAGTAACGCGTTTCACGCCGACACGGCGGACATCAATAATGACGGGCGCTTGGATCTTCTAGTGAATGTCCTTGAACTCGCTGATGATCCCAGTTTTCGTCATGCGGGCCTAGGGTGGCTTCAGCAAGGCGAGAGCTTGGATGATCCGTGGGTTTTTCGTCGTATAGGCAATACGCTGCCGGATTGGGTCATCGGCATTCACGTCACAGATATCGATGGTGATGGGGATCACGACGTGGTTACGGGTGGTTACTCAGGCATCAATATTATCGAAGGAGCTTACTCAGGCGCATCGCGCGATTTTGACGATCCTTCTGTGACAACGGCCTCGTCAGTCGGTCGGATTAGCTGGTTTGAAAACCCCGGACGTGTCGGCGCGACATGGAAGCGCCATGATGTGTCGCGCCGCGTCAGGGGAATGTTTGATATGTACGTGTCTCGTGATCTTGATGGCGATGGCGATATGGATCTCATCTCTACACGTGGCAACAGTGGTGATTACGACGGTGTGTTTTGGCTTGAGCAGATTCGCAGCAAAAAAGCCGCGCCCAGTTTCATCCCAGCGCGCAAATCAGAAAGTCGTCATTTGCCCTTGCCACCGGAAAATTGGCTGGAAATTTACGATCGACGCACCACTTACATTGCCCCCAACAAGATGGGCGATAAACCCTAAATAAACTCAGGACTCAGGACTCAGGACTCAGGACTCAGGACTCAGGACTCAGGACTCAGGACTCAGGACTCAGGACTCAGGACTCAGGACTCAGGACTCAGGACTCAGGACTCAGGACTCAGGACTCAGGACCCGAGCTGCACTATTCGGCGAGGTGTGATCTCGAAGTGGTTTCGAACACAAAACAGTCTGTTTTTAGGATTCGGCCAAGGCTAGTTTAGTTTCTCGGCGAAATAGGCGAGGACATTCTCAAGGGCCTCATGGGTTGGATGACCCGCCTCGTCAATAAAGTCCAGAGTCAGTACAGAATGACCTTTGCCCGGTAACACGATTTCTTTTACGCGCTCCTGACCATCGTCGTTAAACGTCCGATGAATACAGTCTGACTTCTCAATTGTTGAAAGCGGGTCATCTTCAAACCGCAATACGCGCATCGGCCCCTGTGTTTCTAGCGCCTCTCGACTGCGAGCGATTTCCTGAGGTGACATATGGAGTGCACCCTGCTTGAAGAAGGGCATGGCGGGTTGTGACGCCACGGCCGCGAGTACGCTGTCATCCCCAATCAAGGTGATCGCGAAGTTGCCGGTGAGACACATACCGATGACACCCACACCCCTCACACTGCGGCTATCGCGAACTTCTCGGCACAAGAAGCGAAGCCAATCAGACACAGGGCTAGATGCGTCAGTTGCCATGAGCCTAAATTCTTTTCGCATGCACATGACTCGAAGGAGATTTCCCCCGATCGAGGTTTTGCCGAGTGGTCCGAAAAGGTGAGGCATAACAACTTCGTGGCCTGCATCGACTAACTTATCGGCTAGTCGCAGCGTTTCCTGCCCTATACCCGGGAGTTCCTGTATCAGCACAACGGGACTACCCGAGCCTCGGGAGTAAACGTCATGCGAAATCGATCTGCCTTCGCGCGTATCTGCGGTAAATACGGATTTTTGGTAAGCGGATAATTGTGTTACTTGAGCGGTCATGATGAAAGTTCGTTATCGGTTTCGTTGTGATTTGATGCGATATTTTATGTGTCACTTGATTCGTTGCGGTAGTCGCTGATTGACTCGCCGTTAAGGTGGGTAGACAACCCATCAAGTTGGCATGGTGTTTATACTATTTTCAGTTCCTCAGTTCCTCAGTTCCTCAGTTCCTCAGTTCCTCAGTTCCTCAGTTCCTCAGTTCCTCAGTTCCTCAGTTCCTCAGTTCCTCAGTTCCTCAGTTCCTCAGTTCCTCAGTTCCTCAGTTCCTCAGTTCCGCAGTCTCGTTCTTTTTGGTGGGTGCGCTGAAGCGGATCAGCTGCCAGCAATACGCTGATACTCCTGGGTAGCGATCCTCAAGCGCTCGGCGGATTGCGCCGACAATTCATAATCTGTGGCGGGGGTATCCTGCCTGTAAAACTGAAACGGGTCCTCCCCTCTGACTAATAGTGCAGAGTCAAAGTCGACTTTTTCCTGACGCATATCGGGTGTGATGTACTGAATATTCAGACCAATTCTGCGGTCAGTACTCCGATTTGGCCGCGAACAGTGAACCGTCCAGCCATGGTGTAACGAAACCTGCCCGGGGGCTAGCGCGCAGGCCACTCCTTGAGATTCGTCTACCCCTTTGATGGTTTGCGATTGCAATAGCACGTTATTGGGGTCGTTACCGGTTACTTGTGCCTGCTCACCCCACTGGTGACTGCCTGGAATCATTTCCATACACCCACTCCGCTCATTAGCAGTAGAAAGCGCAAGCCAGGCAGAGACTTGGTCGCCGCCGTTGAGACCCCAGTACGTTAAGTCTTGATGCCAGCTAACATACGTGGGTGTCATGGCCTCCTTGATGATAAAGGTGACGTTGTAAATGAGGATGTTGGGACCAATGATCGAGGACACCAGGTCTAACAGTTTTGGGCGTGTGGCGATTGCCAACGGCGATTTGAGTGCCGTGTGCACCTTGTTCACGTAATGCAGAGAACTCCCGAAGACGCTTTCCGCTCTCTCTAGGTGATGCCGATGTATTGCTGCGTTGTGGGGAGTCAGAATGGGAATGCCTGAGACGAACCCATCACGCTGATAGTCATCTAGTACATTCGTGTCCACCGCCTTACGCGCCATTAGCTCAGCCTGAGCGGTACTCGTTGATCGGGTGATAGGAGATGCGGGGAGAAGAGGGTTTCTGCAGATGGATGAGAAGGCGGCCGCCAAATAGATCTCTTTATGGGCGGCCGCGTCATCATTAGTCGCGAACGATTACGTTCATTTTGGTGTAGCCTTTTACGAAACTGGAGATGTTTCGGCTGGGCTCACCCACAACTTCAACGCGAGAGAAGCGTTTAAGCATTTCATCCCAAAGAATCTGAAGCTGAAGTTCGGCAAGTCGATTACCAAAGCACCGGTGAATACCGAAGCCGAACGAAATATGATTGCGCGCATTCTTTCGTTCGAAGTCCAGCACATCTGGGTTCTCAAATTTTCGCTCATCGCGGTTACCAGAGACGTACCACATCGCGACTTTGTCACCCTTCTTGATGGTCTTTCCGTGCATCTCGACGTCTTCAAGCGCAGTACGGCGCATGTACGCTAGCGGAGTTTGCCAGCGAATTATCTCAGCAACGGCATTGGGAATGAGATCTCGATTGGCTTTCACTTTGTCCCACTGCTCGGGGAATAGATGCGAGCCATAGATAGACCCTGACATCGAGTTTCGCGTCGTGTCGTTGCCACCTACAATCAGCAGAATCAGGTTACCTAAATATTCTACGGCATCCATGTCGCGAGTCTTTTCACCATTCGCCAGCATGGTAATCAAATCATGACCATTGCCACCTATGCGCTGTTGCCAAAGGTCCATGAAGTACTCAACGCATTCCATGAGTTCTGCACGGCGTTGTTCTTCACTCTCGACAATGCCTGTTTCCGGCCCTGCCGTTGCGACGTCAGACCAACGTGTCAGCTTACGACGATCCTCGAATGGGAAATCAAATAAGGTTGCGAGCATCATCGTGGTTAGCTCGATAGATACTTTGTCTACCCAGTCGAACTCCTGATTAATAGGCACGCTATCGAGAACATATTGCGTTCGCTCGCGGATGATCTGAGACATCTGAGAAAGGCTTGGTGAGGCGACGATTGGAGCCACTGTTTGCCGCTGAACGTCATGCTTAGGCTGATCCATGGCGATGAACATGGGCAGTGGAAAATCCTCCGCCGGATTAGGAAGCACAATCGCAGGCTCTGAGGAGAAGCGGTGGTGATCCGTATCGATCGCCATAATGTCTTCATAGCGTGTCACGGACCAGTACGGTCCAATAGGCTCCATATCCGCAGGGCGCTCGTCGGCCATCCAGCCCTCTTTGCAGTAGTGCAACGGGTCTTCATTTCGCAGGCGCTCAAAGATGGCCCACATTTCCTGTGATGGCCACAGGTGGGGATTCGATGGGTCGAGGTCAGTCAGCGGGGTGCTAAACGCTTTGTCGTAACCTGGCAACGCGGATCGTTTGATGGCTTGGTTCACGAGTGTCTCCTTGTCGCCTAACGCTAAACTTTGTCGCTGATGCGCTAGACGTCTTGTTCTTATTTGTCTGTTTTTGCTGTGTCAATTTTTGCGCTAGAGGCATCACATCATAGACGGCGTCTCAGCGCTTGAGTCCAACAATAGGCCATCGGTGTCCACAGTCAAGTTTTGGGTAGCAGATTAGCTGAGGATTGAAAGCTGGATTTAGGTGGGATTAAGCACATCAAGTCTTACGTCGATAGTCATGCTTATCTGCTCGAGCTTTGCGAGTCGAGCGAGTCGATCTTTTGGCGCTCGGTAAAGATGGGGTGTCATTGCAAGTAGGTTATCCAATGCCGTTCTATCGAGTTTTATTTCGTAAGTGATGGTTCTTTGGGTGTCTCTACTAAAGAAATCTGGGTACTGACGACCATTTGTTGGCTTAACTGTGGGATAGATGATTTTGCGCAGTTCGATCAGGTGCTTATCACCTGGTGTGACGCAGATAAGCTTGCCGTCCGGCTTTAAAACTCGCGCGAAAGAGTCAAAGTCGGGGAAGCCAAACATGTCGAGCACGATATCCGCTGAGTTATCTGCAAGTGGAATGCGTTTGTTGCTCGCAACAAGCCAAGTCCCCTGACAGCGCTTGGCCGCTCGCTGAACTGCCCACTTTGAAATATCAAAACCAACCAAATCGAGTCGTTTGTCGATAAGCGAGTCGATCTTTTCTAAGTAATACCCTTCACCGCAGCCGGCATCTACGAGGCTTAGTTCGTCTTCCCCCTGCACGGAGATAATGTCAGCAAGCTGACAGGCAATGGGCTCGTAAAAACCGGCGGAAAGAAAGTCTGCTCGCGCATGGACCATCTCTTTCGAATCGCCTGGGGCTCTCGAGCGCTTGTGCTGCACACTTAATAAGTTGGCGTAGCCAGGTTTGCCAACATCGTAACGATGACCGGATGAGCAGCACAGCGAGTTATTTTTGAACAGCAACGCGAGTCCATCGATAGGGCAAATCAAACTGTCGTGGGCGATGAATGGCATTGTGTGTTTTTGATGTAGAAAACTGATCCTGAGGCTAAAGTATAGGCGTACAAGACAGATAAGCGATATCTACATTAGCTGGCTGTTGGTGTTGGGTCGCTCGGGGGCGTTTACCTTATCTCGGGTTAGCGCACGCATTTTAAAAACATGACTTTAGGGAGAGAAGTTATGGACAAAATACTCATTAATATTCCGGCAGTGGTATCACTGACCGTCCAAGCCACAATGGTTCTGGGTATGTTCTTGGTAGCAACCCTGCTAGACGGTATCAATATCACCGCACTTTTCGCTGTATACATCGTCTTTTGGTCACTTCAGTACACAAGAGCATTTCGTACTTACTTAGACGAGGTGCAGGCTGAGCGAAGAGGCAGCTAAAAACCGCGCCCGCTTTTTTATCTAGTTCTGATTGTCCTGTAGGAAGTCTTAAAGGTTGTCCTAAAGGGCGGCCCATG
>CAJXZI010000115.1 GCA_913063005.1 uncultured Halieaceae bacterium
CGGCCACGGCTTGCTTAATGCCATCTTGGCTGTAGCCAAGGCTGCAACACCACAGCCCCGACATCGCGTCTTGAATTTTGTTGCCGTCAGAGTCGTAAATGTAAATATGTTCTGCACGACTAACGATCCGACCACCGTTTTCAGCGTAATCACGAAGGTCTGTAAACGGATGTAAGTGGTGCTGCTGATCAAGTTGTCGCAACTGATTCGTTTCTAAGGTGGCATTCACGGTATGATCTCCAAGTAATGCTTATATTTTCCACAAGCTTTCGTGACAGCGCCTTACCCCGACAGGGTAAGAGCGGGCACGAGCGCCCTAAATCGTAGGAACACCCGTGCATGATGGTGAATGAAGAGTACCGAGGTCTGGTTTACCCCTGGGGCCGAAAAAGCCCGGTAGGCTATGGCGACCCATTAGAAGTAGCGCCCGGTGTTTGGTGGGTCCGATTCGAAATGCCCGGCGGACTCGATCACATCAATATCTGGCTGCTCGAGGAAGAGGGCGGTTGGACCGTAGTTGATACCTGTATGAAGCTTGATAGCGCTAAAGCGCAGTGGGAGCAGTTGTTCGACGGCTTCATGCAAGGCAAACCCATCCTGCGCGTGATTTGTACCCACTTACATCCTGACCATATCGGTCTCGCCGGCTGGCTTTGCGAACGCTTTGATTGCGAAGTGTGGATGACCCGTAGCGAGTACCTGAACGGGAGCTTACTCCTGAGCTATACCTCCGACGAGATTCCCAAAACGGCCCTCACGTTTTACAAGCGTGCCGGCTTCAGTGATGAGCTCATGTCGAGCTATCAGCAGCGCTTCGGCACGTTTGGAAAGATGTCAGAGCCATTGCCGCACAGCTATCGCCGTATTGTTGACCTGGAAACCATTAATATCGGCGATCATTACTGGCAAGTGGTTATCGGCCAGGGGCACTCGCCTGAGCACGCCTGCTTATATTGTCCCGGATTAAAACTCATTATCGCGGGCGATCAGATCCTTCCGAGAATTACGCCCAACGTATCGGTCTTCCCAACGGAGCCCGAGGGGAATCCACTCGAATATTGGCTCTCCTCTAATACGCGACTGCTCGACATCCTGCCTGAGGACTTATTGGTACTACCGGCACACCAGTCGCCCTTTAAAGGTGCCCGAACGCGACTTAACCAAATCATTGACGGGCATCGGCAGTCACTTGCCCAGCTCTACAATCATCTGAGCGAGCCAAAAACAGTACCCGAGTGCTTTACGCCGTTGTTCAATCGGGTACTAAAGGACCATGAGGTGCACTTAGCGACGGGTGAGACCGTTGCTCACCTCAATTATCTTGTTCAGCGGGGTAACGTTAATCGCGAGATCAACTCAGAGGGGCTGTATACTTACCAAGCCAATCCGAACTCGCAATTTATCCACGCAGATGACGTCGCTGCTTAATACATTAATCGCAAAATTTGCTCGCTCGTTTTACCTCCGCCGTCACAACAAGGCGTGGGAAGGTGTGCCGCAAACAAAGCTGCCCGTCAGTAACCTCTGTGTCGAGCTTGAAGATCGGCAGATAAGTCTGCGCATGTATCACGGCAGTGCGGACAAGCCCATGGTGATCTATGCCCACGGCGGGGGCTGGGTTGTGGGCAACTTGGATACGCACGACCGATTTTGCCGCGCGCTGAGCCTTGAAAGCGGCTGCAGCTTGATCTCGATTGATTACAGACTCGCGCCCGAACATCAATTCCCTGCAGCACACGACGATTGCTTGGACGCGAGCCGTTGGGTAATCGACAATTTGGATAATTTAGCACCCAACAATGGGATGTTTATCCTCGCAGGCGATAGCGCCGGCGGTAACATTGCCATCGCATCAACGCTTGCCCTGCAACACCAATACGGAATGGCAGGCTGCCTTGCCATATACCCAGCCACACAGCACTACATCAGCGACCTACCGTCTTACACCGAGCACGCAAAATCAGGGCTCGTGCCGGCACGAAATATGCGATGGTGCTGCGACGCCTACCTTGGAGACCTAGCCCCTGCGGATCCCGTGCTAGAACGCGTTTTTCCGGGACGTAGAACCTCGCTAAATGATTTTCCAAGAACCTTAATCATCACCGCCGAGCGAGACCCGATCCGCGACGACGGAGCGCGCTTTGCTGTGCGACTTCATCGCGCCGGCTGTAAGGTCATGTACAAACACCTCGAAACAGCCAGTCATGGATTCGTCTGCTCGGAGGGAGACTCAGGCGACTTCCAGAGGGCGGTGAGCCTTGCCAGCCAATGGCTGGCAACACCCCTTATTCTGAGATCGCCTCAAGAAGATTGAGAATTTCAGACTTTTCGAGCTGTCTGGGGCAGAAGTAGCCGTCACCCTCATCCATCGCAGCTTCTGCGATGATATCGAATTTCTCACGCTTTATTCGCGGGTCGGTTGGCGCAATACCCACGTCAGCGATTAACTTCTCTACCTCCGCAATAAAGGCGCGCGCGCGTGTTTCAGGGTGACCGGAGTCCGACACACCTGTCGCCACAGCAAGCTCTGCCAAACGCTCAACCGCGGTCTCTCCGTAAAGCGTTAGCACATGAGGGAGAACGATCGCGTTTGCGTGCCCGTGCGGGATGCCAAAATTTGCCCCTAACTGGTGCGCAATCGCGTGAACATTTCCCACGTTGACCTGATTAATAGCAACACCCGCGTTGTAAGCAGCAAGCGCCATCCCCTCTCGAGCATCCATATTTCCTGGATCCTCGCAGGCCTGACGGAGCCAACGGAAAACGCCCTGAACTGAAATACGTCCCATCTCGGTTCGATTGCCCCGCTCCCACGTTGAGATATAGGCCTCAATACCGTGGGTTAGCGCGTCGATACCGGTTGCTGCCGTGATCGGCTTAGGCAATCCGACCATCAGGCAAGCATCGAGCGCAACAGCCGCGGGGTGAATCGATGAACCCGAAATGATCTCTTTTTTATGCGTCGACTGGTTGGTAATGACAGCGCCCATCGTTGCCTCACTACCGGTACCCGAGGTGGTTGGAATAACAAATAAGGGGGCAGCTTCTTCAGGTGCTTTACCAAACCCAGCCCACTTCGTCATGTCATCGCCGCTGTTGTGCTTGGTTAATGCAATAACCTTGGCGCAGTCGATGGACGAACCACCGCCCACAGCAATAATCGCAGTGGCGCCAGACTCACGCAAAATACGGGCACCCGCTTCCACGTGACCGTAGGTAGGGTCAGGATCCACTTGGTCGTACCAACTTAGCGTGACACCCTCGCGGTTCAGGCCCGCCACCGCCTCATCAGCGAGCCCCAAGTCGCGCAGTGCTCTGTCAGTCACGACCAGCACAGAAGTATGGCCCAACTCGATAATCCGCTCGCACAGTCGCGCACAACTCGCCTTCCCAACAAAAGCCATGTACTGCCCTGACGGCTCACCCGCGACGAGCTTAGCCATCACGTAAATCAGGCGATTTTTTATCTTTCTGAGAAACATTGGTTTAGCCATGATATGCCCCTAGTTTTGCGACGAGCGGCCGATTACCGCTATGCTCGTCAAATCTCTTTTAATTTGTTGCAACAGTAACCTCAGGAATGCGTTTGCGCCACCATGACATATCACTTTATACACATTGAAGATCCAGAGACGTTAAGCATTCAGGAAGGTGAAGACCTGACTTGTTGTGCAGACGAAGTTGTTATTGATGTCGCTTACGCGGGCATCAACCGCGCAGACGTATTGCAGCGCATGGGATTCTACCCACCACCCCCTGATGCTAGTCCTGTCATGGGTTTGGAGGTGTCAGGTCGCGTAAAAGTCGCTGGTGAGCACAGTGGCTTCTCCGCGGGTGAGCGGGTATGTGCGCTAGTGCACGGCGGGGGTTATGCAACACAAGCCATCGCAAAAGCTGCCTGCACTCTACGTATCCCTGAGGGTGTCAATGACTTAACCGCGGCTTGTCTGCCTGAGGCCTTCCTCACCGTCTGGTACAACGTCATTGTCCGAGCGTCGTTAAAAGCAGGCGAGACGTTGCTTGTTCACGGTGGCGTTAGCGGTATCGGCAATATAGCCGTGCAGCTGGCAAAGTCGATGGGCTGCAACGTCATCGCAACCGCAGGAACACCAGAAAAGTGTGAGATCCTCCAAAGCCTCGGCGCTGATATCTGCCTGAACTACAGCGAATCCTCTTTGACAGAGCAATGTCAGGCGCACGGTGTCATGGGCGAGGTCGACGTGGTGCTCGATATGGTTGGCGGGGACTTTGAGCAATTCAATCTCGAGTGCCTTGCAGTTGATGGTCGTATTGCCTGTATCGGCCTCATGCGTGGCGGCCAATCGACAATTGACCTCACACAATTACTGATGAAGCGTGCAACGCTCACAGGCAGTACCCTTCGCAGACTGACACCGTCTGAGAAAGCACGCTGTTTTGAGGAAGTTGAGACTCACATGATGCCGCTGGTCGCAAGCGGCGCCATGAACCCACTTATCGACCGATCCTTCGATCTCGGCCAAGCTTTGGAAGCTCAGACCTACATGGCCTCAGGGAGTCACGCAGGCAAACTCTTGCTCAAGTGTGGTTAGCCGATAGGCAGTAGCAGACGCCTAGAGAGCACCCCGTAGATTAGAAGCCACGAAATAAAGACCGGCGGGAAGCCAGAGCACGTGGACCAGAACTTAAACCAGAACTTAAACCTAAGGAACCCAGCCTCTGGGCCGCCTGGACCCAAGTCAGGGCGAGTAGACTGACAGCGCTCAAGCGCCCAAAAAATTCTTGTCAACGGGCGTAATGAAAAAGTCTGACTCAGCCACCCGCTGAGTCGGTAGAAACTGCGGCCCCGCGTGATCTGCCGGTGAAAGTTGCAAAAATGAGCCCGGACACGGCACCGGTCGCCACATGCATCACTAGGCCGCCAAGCGTTCTCCCGGAGGCCACGAGCACACCGCTGAGGCCCATGGCAGTATCAAAGCCAATGTACAGTAGCAGTAGCGACATTGCTCCTGCAGCGGCAAAAACGATACGCCTGCTTGCCGAGTTTGCACCTGAAGATTTGCTTCTAATGACTAAGAAGCGATGGAGCAATAAGAAAATGACCGCGTGCAGTCCGAGGTAAATCGGCAAATAAGTACTGGCAAGACCTACCCACTCAGCAGCGGCCATTTGGGCTCGGTCGCCCACACTCACCTCGATCCCAAAGCCAACGAGCGTTACAGCGCTCACCGTCGAGTTAATAATGACACTCAAGGTGTAGCCAATCGTCGCAGCAACGATCGCAATGATAAATGAGCGCATGACTTAACCCTTCCAACTCCACATGGTTGGGCATGTTGCGCTATAGTCGAGCCACAATCCAGTACAGGTTAACCCGCATGCTTCTTCGCTCGCTAAAAACGTCGGCTTACGTCCTTTCTGCAGCACTTTTTTGTCAGGCAGCACAGGCTGATATCGAGATACAAACCATTGCCGAGGGCTTTGACACCCCTTGGTCAATTGCTGAACTCCCGAATAGCCAAGGCTTTCTCGTGACGGAGCGACCCGGGGGTCTGCACCGGATAAAAAGCTCGGGAGAAACTGAAGCGATCAGTGGCGTACCCGCGGTCTTTGCCAAACGGCAGGGGGGATTATTCGACGTCGTCCTTCATCCCAACTTCGAAGCGAACAATACGATCTTCTTAGCGTATGCAGCGGGCTCGGAGGACAGCAACCGCACAACGGTCGCTCGAGCGACATTAGACGGTAACGCGCTAACTGATCTAAAGGTCATCTTTGAAGTCACTCCCAACAAGAAAGGCGGTGGGCATTTCGGGGGCCGTATGGCATTTCTTGCCGATGGGACGCTTCTACTCTCAGTGGGCGAGGGCTATACCCTCAGAGAAGATGCACAGAAAAGAGACAGCCAACTTGGCAAGCTTCTTCGCATGACTGAGACGGGTGAAGCACCTGCGGACAACCCGTTTGCAGAGGCGCCTTACGTTTATAGCTATGGGCACAGAAATCCGCAGGGACTGCTTGTTGACGCACCGACGCAAACCATCTGGATGACCGAGCACGGCCCCAAAGGCGGCGACGAACTCAACAAAATTACTGCAGGGAAAAACTATGGGTGGCCTGCGATTACCTACGGTGTCGACTACTCAGGCGCAATCATCTCGCCATTCACCGAGGCACCCGGCATGGAGCAACCAGTGACCTACTGGGTACCCAGTATCGCCACCTCAGGCTTGGCTCTGTATACCAGTGATGCCATGCCTAATCTTAAAGGGCAGCTGCTAGTCGGTGGTCTGAAAGCGAAAAAAGTGGTCGCTGTTGACGTCTCGGGTGAAGACGCCAGTATCAGTGAGCCATTCCCAGAGCTCGAAGGGAGAATTAGAGACGTGCGAGCACTCACAGACGGCTCAATTGCTGTCATCGACGAAGCAGCGGGCAAAGTCGTCCGCATCAGCGCAGGTGCTGACTAGGACGAGGTAGCAAAACGGATAATGGCTGCTAGGGTTGTAGGCGCAGCTGTGCAGGCGCGCTGTTTGGCTATCTGTTAAAAGACCGCTTACGACCTACATGCTATCTCGCTGAAGGCTCTTCACCGCTAAAGACTCTTTACCTGTGAGG
>CAJXZI010000116.1 GCA_913063005.1 uncultured Halieaceae bacterium
CACTGAGAAGGGCATCGGTAATGGTATTTCGCTCTTGATCTTTGCTGGCATTGTTGCCGGCTTACCTCAGGCCATCGGTCAGTCCCTCGAGCAGGCGCGGCAGGGCGAGCTAAACATTCTGATTCTTCTGGGTGTTCTGGCCCTTGCAATCGTGGTCATTGCACTCGTTATCTTTATTGAGCGAGGTCAGCGTCGTATCACTGTTAACTATGCGAAGCGCCAGCAGGGCCGTCAAATGTACCAGGCACCTGCGTCTCATCTGCCACTCAAGGTAAATATGGCGGGGGTTATCCCGGCGATTTTCGCAAGTTCGATTCTGCTATTCCCAGCGTCAGTTGCGCAGTGGTTTGGTAGTGCTGACAGTTCTGATTGGCTTCAGGATCTCGCCGTGGCGATCGGTCCTGGGCAGCCGTTAAACATCATTTTGTTTACTGGCTTCATCGTGTTCTTCTGCTTCTTCTATACGGCGTTGATGTTTAACCCGAGCGAAGTGGCGGACAACCTTAAGAAGTCGGGTGCGTTTGTTCCGGGTATTCGCCCTGGCCAGCAAACAGCGAATTACATCGATGGTGTGCTGACGCGACTAACCATTTTCGGATCGGCCTACATTGCGCTGGTCTGTTTATTGCCCCAGTTTTTGGTGGTGATGTTCAACGTTCCCTTCTACCTAGGTGGCACGTCAATGCTGATCGTAGTTGTGGTGGTAATGGACTTCATGGCGCAGGTGCAGAGTCACCTCATGTCACACCAGTACGAAGGCGTAATGAAGAAAGCTAACCTGACTAACGTCGGCCCCGCCGGTCGCACGCGTTAGGTCTTTGGAGATAGAAATGAAAGTCCGAGCTTCGGTAAAGAAAATTTGTCGTAACTGTAAAGTGGTTCGCCGTAACCGAGTGGTCCGTGTGATTTGCTCAAGCGATCCTCGTCACAAGCAGCGTCAAGGTTAATTTCGGATTCACATTGCGGGCGCACTAGCGCTCACAAAATGCAGCCCTGAGCTGCTAAACATGGAGATTGGTAATGGCACGTATTGCCGGTGTAAACATCCCTGACAACAAGCACGCAGTGATCTCACTGACGTACATCTATGGTGTTGGTCGCACGCAAGCAAAGCGTCTTTGTGCGGAAACCAACATTCCGGAGAGTACAAAAATTGGCGAGCTCTCTGAGGCGGAACTCGATCAGTTGCGTGGATTGGTGTCGGAGATGACTGTCGAGGGCGATCTTCGTCGTGAAGTATCGATGAACATCAAGCGCTTGTTGGACCTCGGTTGTAACCGTGGGCTACGTCATCGTAAGGGGTTGCCTCTGCGTGGTCAGCGCACCAAGACAAATGCACGTACTCGTAAGGGTCCGCGCAAGCCAATTCGTAAGTAATTTTCGTGAAGCAACGTAAGTTGCTTCTCATGTGTAGCTACATCCCAATTTGTAGCGTTGATATAGAAGTAGGGTAGAAGATGGCAAAGCAAGCCAAAAAGACAACGAAGAGAAAGATTACCAAGCAGGTAGTCGATGGCGTGGCACACGTTCACGCATCGTTCAACAACACCATTGTGACGATTACTGATCGCCAGGGTAATACATTGAGCTGGGCGACTGCTGGTGGTTCAGGTTTCCGTGGCTCACGTAAGTCGACACCGTTCGCTGCGCAGGTTGCGGCTGAGCGCGCAGGAGAAGCTGCGAAAGAATATGGCCTTAAGAACCTCGACGTCGAGGTCAAAGGACCAGGACCTGGCCGTGAGTCTGCTGTTCGTGCGCTCAATGGCTGTGGATACAAAATTACCAACATTACTGATGTGACGCCGATTCCACATAACGGTTGTCGCCCACCAAAGAAGCGTCGCGTTTAATTACGCCGTCTGAGGAAAGAGATAAATGGCTCGATATATTGGACCTAAATGTAAGCTTTCGCGTCGCGAAGGCACTGATCTTCAGCTCAAGAGTGGTGTTCGTGCGCTTGAGAGCAAGTGTAAAGCAGAGACTGCGCCTGGTATGCACGGTGCGCGACGTGGACGTCTGTCAGACTATGGCGTTCAGCTGCGTGAAAAGCAGAAAGTTCGTCGTATTTACGGTGTGCTAGAGAAGCAGTTCCGCAACTACTACAAAGAAGCGGCTCGTCTCAAAGGAGCGACAGGTGAGAACCTGCTGCAACTTCTCGAAAGCCGTTTGGATAACGTTGTTTACCGCATGGGCTTCGGTTCTACGCGCTCTGAAGCGCGTCAGCTGGTATCGCATAAAGGCATTTTGGTGAACGGTCGCGTGGTCAACATTCCTTCTTATCAGGTTGCGCCGGGTGACGTTGTGTCTGTTCGTGAAAAGGCGAAGAAGCAGCTCCGCGTCCAGTCAGCGATGGGGCTCGCAGAGCAGCGTCCTGATCCCGAGTGGATTGATGTAAACGCTGAAAAGCTTGAGGGTACTTTCAAGTCAAAGCCAGAGCGTCAGGATCTTCCAAGCGAGATCAATGAGAACCTGATCGTCGAGCTGTACTCCAAGTAAGACTTGAGTGCGTACAGCTAATAAACCGAATTCTTGAACGGGAAACACTATGCAAAATTCAGTAAATGAGTTTCTTACCCCACGCGTTATCAAGGTAGACGAAAAGTCTACTACTCGTGCGCTTGTGACACTCGAGCCACTCGAGCGTGGTTTTGGTCACACACTGGGTAACGCACTACGCCGCATCCTCTTGTCATCGATGCCTGGCTGTGCCGTTACCGAAGTGGAAATCGACGGCGTACTCCACGAGTACTCAGCGATCGAAGGTGTACAGGAGGATGTGATTGAAATCCTGCTTAACCTCAAGGGCGTTGCGCTTGTGATGAACGGCAAGGACGAGGCGGAGCTGACACTCAGCGCGACCGGCGCAGGTGTAGTAACTGCTGGCGACATCCAGGTTGACCATGACATTGAAATCCGTAATCCCGAGCACGTCATCTGCACTGTGACCGGTGATCAGCCTTTCATGATCCGTGTGGTTGCTCAACGCGGTCGTGGCTACTCGCCAGCAGATTCTCGTATCGACAGCGACGAAGAGACGCGTTCTATCGGCCGCTTGCAATTGGATGCGTCGTTCTCACCTATCCGTCGCGTCAGCTACGTTGTTGACTCAGCGCGTGTTGAGCAGCGCACTGACTTGGACAAGCTTGTTATCGATCTCGAGACAAACGGGACGATTGATCCAGAAGAGGCGATTCGTCGTGCGGCGACCATCCTCCAGCAGCAGTTGGCAGTCTTTGTCGACCTCGAAGGTCAGACTCAGGCCGCAGCAGCGGAAGCAGCGGACGAGGTCGATCCGATTCTTTTACGTCCGGTGGACGACCTCGAGTTGACCGTTCGTTCTGCGAACTGTCTCAAGGCTGAGAACATCTACTATATTGGTGATCTTGTCCAGCGAACTGAAGTTGAACTGCTGAAGACCCCTAACTTGGGTAAGAAGTCTCTGACAGAAATCAAAGACGTGCTCGCATCGCGCGGTTTGTCTTTGGGTATGCGCCTAGAGAATTGGCCGCCTGCCAGCCTGAAAGATGACGAACGTCTTCTCAGCGTTTAAGTATTTAATTATTACAGATGATTAAGCTCATCTCGCGATGAGCCAGACAGTAAAAGGGAATCGTCATGCGCCATCGTCATAGTGGTCGACAACTAAACCGGAACAGTTCGCACCGAAAGGCTATGTTCCGCAACATGACAGTGTCATTGGTTGAGCACGAGCTCATCAAGACCACTGTTGCTAAGGCTAAGGAGCTCCGTGGTTATGCTGAGCCGCTTATCACCTTGGCGAAGAATGACAGCGTTGCAAATCGCCGTCTCGCCTTTGATCGCACTCGCTCAAAGGAAGCAGTTGGTAAACTGTTCACGGAGCTCGGTCCGAGATACCAAGAGCGTCCCGGAGGTTACATCCGCATTCTTAAGTGTGGTTACCGAGCGGGCGACAAAGCGCCAATGGCGTTCGTTGAGCTTGTAGATCGTCCAGCACCTGAGGTGCATGACGAGGTAGAGGAGATGGATGACGAGTAAGTCGTTACCCATTGCCAACTAAGTTT
This sequence comes from uncultured Halieaceae bacterium, assembly GCA_913063005.1. Classification (GTDB taxonomy): domain Bacteria; phylum Pseudomonadota; class Gammaproteobacteria; order Pseudomonadales; family Halieaceae; genus Luminiphilus. The sequence goes on from CAJXZI010000116.1 coordinate 4,044, forward strand.
AAAAAGCCGCGTTAAACGCGGCTTTTTTTTGGCAAGCTGTAGTGGCCTTAATGGGGGGTGGCAGTTGCGTCTTTAATCATCGACGCACAGGTTGACCTTTTTTAGAGCGCTGCAGTTCTTATAGACCTGCAGTGAGTGAAATCGACAACCTCCGATCTGTTACGGTTCGTTATCCTTCTACGAATGCTCCAAACCTGCCACTGCCACAAAGACAAAGAGGTTCTATTAGCCCTTCTGAAATCCCTTCGAGCAGAGTCGGTCTACTCAAAGAGCGCTGCGAAGGTTTGCGTTTTACGTGCGCTGCCCACAGTGGTTATCCGTCCGGTGGTGACCGCGTCGCTCAAGCTCATCTCATCGGTGAGTACTGAGATAATCGTTGCTCGGTCTGTACGCCAATTGCTGGCAACCGCGCGCTCTTCGTCTGGCCAGCTAACGCGAAGCACGTTGTTAACCAGTCTGAGGTCGTAAACTTCGCCATCGGTAAGATCGAGCCGCACAGTTATGTCGACGTTGTCCGCGTTCTCGGCAATAACCCGACTGCGGAGTCGGCCGAGCAATTCACCGTCGTCGAGCGAGCGAAGTGAGGTTGATAGGGGGCCCCGTAGCATCCGCTTAAAATCAATGTCTCCGTTCTCTTCCGCCACAAGACCTAGTAAATAGTTTCGCTGATTGGTGCTGCTAGTGACCTGGGCAAAGCGGATTGAGGCTTGCTGGCGGATCTCCCGCGCCTTGTCGTCGTTTTCGTCGGTGAGAACAAGATAGGTCGCAAGCCGTGCCGCCCACTGAGGGTCAGAAGAGACGTTGGCTTCAGCCATCTGCATGACCTTATCCCGACCGCCCAAAGCCGGAACGAGGCGTGCCGCCTCTTCATAGGCGTTGTGCGACATGTAATCCATCCAATCATCGATAAAGCCTGATCGCTTTATGAAGCGTTGTTGCATCATCCACTCCCAGCGGTGGTAGTAAGGCTGGAGTTGTGGGTGCTTAGCGATGGAGGGCGGAAGATCTATCGTATTCAGAAGGTCGTCTACTGATCTGTTTGTAAGATAAAAACGGTCAACCTGATCGATGAGGAATTGAATCGCATCTCGGGTCAGTGTCATCAGCTCACGAATTTCTGAGTGATCACTGAGGATTGCACTATGACCCGGTACGACAACGAGAGGGTCGAGATCGATGGTCTTTTGAACCGAGGCCATCATTTTGTTGGGGTTCCGACCCATCTCGAACCGTGCGGTTTCTACCGCCGGGAAAACACCGTGTGGTGGCGCATCGCCACTGAATAAAACCCGCTCGTCAGGCAGCCACACCCATAAATGTTCGGGCACGTCCCCTTCAGCTGGGAAAATCTCTAAGTCCACGCCATCGATCGTGACGGATAGCTTTTCTGTAACCTCGATTGTGGGGGGGTAGGTCAACGTATCGAATGACTCGAGGCGAGGACTTGGACCAATACCGTTGCCTACAGTCCCGTCGAGTCCCTCGGGGAGCGGGATACCCATTTGCATGAAAGCACGCCTTAGCGTGGCCCTGTGTGTGACGCTTTGCCCCATGGCAACCGTGGCTTCCCAGTCTGCGGGTCCGTAGATAGGAATAGAGCTTGGATTGTTGCCTGGCAGTATGGCCTGAATGCCTCCGTAATGATCCAAATGGAGGTGGGTATAGATCACCGCAATAACGGGCTTGTTTGTTTGCTCCCTGAGCAATGCATAGGCATTTGCTGTAGGTGTGGGGAACCACCCTGCATCCACGACCACGATACCGTTGTCCGTCTCGATAAACCCAAAGTTGGAATACCCCATGAACTCTGCCGCATACACACGCTCGCCGAGCTTCTGGAGTCCAGGCACCAGTGTTTCTTGGTGCGCAAGGACCGCCGGGTTAGCGCGTTGGTCAGAGGGTGCGGTCACCGGTTGAGCGTGAACAACCGCTACCAAACCGGTCGCCAAGAAGATAGTTAGCGCGGGGAGTAAGTAATGCTTCATGTCTGTTATTCCATTGTTATTTTTTTGAACGGATAGGTGACGTTCGTGTCACGTCTTTATTTGTAGTCAAAATTTGATGTCAAAACATCGGGACAGTCATTCCGGTGGGATTAACAAGCCAATCGACCTCGAGAATACCGGTTTGTCAGACGTGTAGGATGACCTCCATATGCTCGATACCTCTCACGAAGTTCGAAAGTACGCGCTTTGGCTTACCCACCACTTCTACGTGGCTATAGCGCTTGAGTATTTCTTCCCAGACGATGCGAAGTTGCATCTCGCCTAGTCGGTTCCCCATACATCGGTGAATGCCAAAACCAAAAGACAGGTGCTGACGGGGGTTGTCGCGATCGATAATAAATTTATCGGCGTCTTGAATAACGGTCTCGTCACGATTGCCGGAGACATACCACATCACCACCTTGTCCCCCTTCTTGATAAGTTTGCCGCCTAGCTCAACATCCCGTGTCGCAATACGTCGCATATGCATGAGCGGTGTCTGCCAGCGGATAATCTCAGGTACGAGTGAGCCAATGAGGCTGTGGT